>NZ_CAMLIX010000004.1 GCF_946479975.1 uncultured Flavobacterium sp. | reverse complement strand
AAAGTAGTGTAAACTACGTTCAATATCTTATAATGATACCACAGATGAGAGTAAGAAATTTTTTAATAGCTATTGTTTCTATCGCAGGAGGTTTTGCTTCTTATGCGCAATCTAATTTGCTTAACGCTAAAACACCTGATCAGATTGGACTAAAAACTCCAGCGCAGCTTATATCTGATAATGATAAGCCTTTGGCTTATGGTTATGTGGATGATAGAGATATTTTGATGGGAAAAACAACATGGGAAATTATTGATTTAAATGAAAAAATCAACTTTCCATTATACTTTCCGGTAGATACAGCTAACATTGGTGCAAACAGACGTTCTCTTTACGATGTTTTGACTAAAGCTATTAAAGGTGGAAAAATAACTGAGGTTTATACTGATAGTTATTTCAATACTAAAAAATCTATGAAAGACATCGAAGGATCATTATCTCGTATTGATACAACAGATGCTGGTAGAGAATTAATTAACCAATACCCAGATGATTACAAATCACGTGTAGTGAAGAAAAAAGTAGTTACTGGTAAAGGTAAAAACAAAAGTGTTTCTTATGTTGAAGAAACAGTTGCAGCTTCAAGAACGGTTCCTGCTGAATACATTTTGAAACAAGATCTTACCGCAGCTGATGTTACTCAATATAAAATTAAAGGATACTGGTATTTTGACAAACGTCAAAGTGAATTGAAATATCGTTTACTTGGTATTTGTCCAGTAACTCCAGACGTTTATACAATGAATAGTGATGAAAAGGATTATATTGAATTGTTTTGGGTATTTTTCCCAAATGCCAGAGAAGCACTGCATGAAGCAAAAGCCTTCAATGACAGCAATTCAGCACTTCCAATTTCATTTGATCAGATTTTAAACTCTAGACGTTTTAATGCTATTGTCTACAAAGAAGAAAATCTTTATGGAGATAGAGCAATTAGCGATTACATGAAAGACAACGCACAAAATCAGTTGTTAGAATCTGAAAGAGTGAAAGAAAAAATTCGCAACTTCGAACAAGATATGTGGAACTACTAAGTTGATACACAGTTAAATAATTAAAAAACTCTTACTACATTTGTAGTAAGAGTTTTTTTTTATGTAAAAATTTTACTTTAATTTTTTTTATGTAGGAAAAATAACAATATTTGCAACTAAATTTCGTTTAATGTATGTATAAAAATTGTTATGATGAAAGTGAGAAATTTATTAATTGCTATTGTGGCTGTATCTGGAAGCTTTATTTCTAACGCACAGTCTAATTTACTTAATGCTAAAACTGCCGATCAGATTGGTGTTAAGACACCCGCTCAAATGATATCTGATAATGATAAACCTTTGGCTTATGGTTATGTTAATGATCGAGATATTTTGATGGGAAAAACTGTTTGGGAAATTATAGATTTAAATCAAAAAATTAATTTTCCATTGTATTTTCCTGTAGATAGCACAAATGTAGGCCCGGACAGAAGATCACTTTATGATGTTTTGACAAAGGGTATTAAAGATGGTAAGATAACAGAAGTTTATACTGACAGTTATTTTAACACAAAAAAATCTTTAAAGGACATTCAAGGCTCACTATCAAAAGTTGATACAACTGATGTTGGTAGAGAATTGATCAATCAGTATCCTGATGATTATCGAACTCGAGTGGTTAAAAAGAAAGTCGTTACGGGACAGGGTAAAAATAAAAGTGTTTCTTATGTAGAAGAAACCGTTCCGGCAACACGAACTGTTCCTGCAGAATATATCTTAAAACAGGACTTGACCGCTGCAGATGTAAGTCAGTATAAGATTAAAGGGTTTTGGTATTTTGATAAGAGAGAAAGTTGTTTGAAATATCGTCTACTCGGAATTTGTCCAGTTACTCCAGATGTTTACACGATGAATAGTGACGAAAAAGATTATATCGAGTTGTTTTGGGTTTTCTTTCCAAATGCGCGTGATGTATTGCATGATGCCAAAGCGTTTAACGATAAAAACTCGGCTCTTCCTATCTCATTTGATCAAATATTGGATTCAAGGAGATTTAATTCCGTTATTTACAAAGAGGAAAATGTTTATGGCGATCGAGAAATCAAAGATTATGTAAGAGACAATGCTCAAGCGCAGCTTTTAGAGTCCGAGAGAGTGAAAGAGAAGATTCGCAATTTCGAAGAAGATATGTGGAATTACTAGATAATGAATTGAATTATAAGAAACTCTTGCTACCTTTGTAGTAAGAGTTTTTTTATTTTATTATACTTCACAAATGCTTGATTATTTAATCGTCGGATCTGGGTTGGCTGGAATTTCTTTTTCAGAAATCGCCCTAAAAAACAATAAATCTATTTTAGTTGTTGATGACAAATCACAAAATTCTTCCAGAATTGCAGGAGGGTTGTATAATCCGGTAATTTTAAAACGTTTCAGTGAAGTTTGGAATGCAAAAGAGCATTTGGTTTTAATGAATGAATTTTATGAGCAAGTTGAAGAAAAACTACAAGAGAAATTCAATTTTAAAATGCCAATTCTTAGAAAATTCTTTTCTATTGAGGAACAAAATAATTGGTTTGCAGCTTCTGATAAAATCAATTTAGCACCTTTTTTATCTACAAAACTAATTACTAAAAAATATCAAAGTATTGATTCACCTCATGATTACGGAGAAGTTTTGCATACCGGCTATGTCAAAACAGGTCAATTACTAGAAAGCTACAGAGAATATTTAAAAGAAAATAATTTACTTTTAGAAGAGTCTTTTCACAGCTCTTTTCTGGATTTTTCTGAATCAGGAATTCAGTATAAAAATATTAAAGCCCGCCATATTATATTTGCAGAGGGATTTGGACTGCATAAAAATCCTTACTTTAACTACCTGCCTTTAGACGGAACTAAAGGCGAATTATTTCTAATAAAAGCGCCCGATTTAAAACTAGATGTTATCGTTAATACAAGTGTTTTTATTCTGCCCATAGGAGGAAATATGTTTAAAGTTGGAGCAACTTACAATTGGCATGATAAAACCGATCTTCCAACAGAAGAAGGCAAGAAAGAACTCTTAGATCGTATTAAGGAAATTATTACGTGCGATTTTGAGATCATCAAACATTTTGCAGGCGTTCGCCCAACGGTTGCTGACAGAAGACCAATTATAGGAACGCACGAAGTTTACAAATCTGTTCATCTTCTTAACGGATTAGGTACAAGAGGCGTTATGCTCGGACCCGCTTTGGCGCAAATGTTATTTAATAATATCGAGCATGGAACGCCAATTGACAAAGAGGCTGATATTAAGCGTTTCTACAAAAGATATCTTAAATCTATTTCCGACCAGCGTTAGGATCGTAAGAAACAAACATATTAATATATAAGTTTCGAGAAAGACGTAGAACAAATGGGAATAAAACTACCAATGCCACAATAATTGCAATAAAAGACTGTTCGATAGTCGCATCAAAAAATACAAAAGAAATAATAAAAGCTGCAATTCCAACTGCTACATTTAGGCCATAACTCACATACATTGCGCCATAAAAAAAGGAAGGCTCAATTTGATATTTGAAGCCGCAGTGACTGCAATGGTCGTTCATTTTTAGAACTTTACTCAAATGAAGCGGATTTTTATCCTCATACATACTTTCTTTTTGGCATTTTGGACAACTTCCTGTTAAAATACTATTTAATTTCGATCCTTTTTTTAACATTTGCAAAAAATTTAATTTACCATTAATTCTGGTAAGGCAAATTTACAATTTTCATTCTCTGTTTAAGGTATCAATAACATGAAACTTTAAACTTTAAACAACAATTTAATGCTTAATATACACAATCTTTCGGTTTCTTTTGGAGGAACATATTTATTTGAAGAAGTTACTTTTCGTTTAGGAGCTGGCGACCGAGTGGGTCTTGTTGGTAAAAACGGAGCTGGTAAATCTACAATGCTGAAAATGCTGGCTGGAGATTTCAAACCAGATTCGGGAGTTATTTCTCAGGAGAAAGATATCAGAATGGGTTTCTTGCGTCAGGATATTGATTTTGAACAAGGAAGAACCGTACTGGAGGAAGCATATGAAGCCTTTACAGAAATTAAAATTGTTGAGAAAAAATTAGAAGAAATCAATCATCAATTGGTTACAAGAACCGATTATGAAAGTGAAGAATACGGACAAATCATTGAAGATTTATCTGATTACACACATCGTTTTGAACTTCTTGGAGGTTACAATTATGTGGGAGATACAGAGAAAATTCTTTTAGGTCTTGGTTTTAAAAGAGAAGTTTTTAATAATCAAACCGAAACATTTTCTGGAGGATGGAGAATGCGTATCGAATTGGCAAAACTTTTATTGCAGTCAAATGATGTATTGCTTCTGGATGAACCTACGAATCACTTGGATATCGAAAGTATTATTTGGTTAGAAAGTTTCCTTAGAAATTATCCTGGAGTTGTAGTAATCGTTTCGCACGATAAAATGTTCTTGGATAATGTTACCAATAGAACAATCGAAATTTCTTTAGGAAAAGCATACGACTTTAATAAACCGTATTCTCAATATTTAGAATTGCGTCACGAGATTCGCGAAAAGCAATTGGCAACTCAAAAGAACCAAGCTAAAAAAATTGAAGAAACAGAAAAATTAATCGAAAAGTTCCGTGCAAAAGCTTCAAAAGCTTCGATGGCGCAATCGTTAATTAAAAAGTTAGATAAAGTAGAAAGAATCGAAGTTGATGAAGACGACAATTCTGTAATGAATATTTCTTTCCCTGTTTCAAAAGAACCTGGAAAAGTTGTAGTTGAAGCCGAACATGTTACAAAAGCATACGGCGACAAAGTAATCTTAAAAGACATTGATTTACTGGTTGAACGTGGCAGTAAAATCGCTTTTGTTGGTCAAAACGGACAAGGGAAATCAACTTTTATTAAGGCAATTGTAAATGAGTTTGAATACCAAGGAAATATCAAACTAGGTCATAATGTACAATTAGGATATTTTGCTCAAAATCAGGCAGAATACTTAGACGGAGAAATCACTTTGCTTCAAACGATGGAAGATGCAGCAACTGATACAAACCGTTCTAAAGTTCGAGATATGTTAGGTTCTTTTCTTTTCCGCGGAGACGATGTCGAGAAAAAAGTAAAAGTACTTTCAGGAGGTGAGCGTAACCGTTTGGCACTGTGTAAATTGCTTTTACAGCCAATCAACGTTTTGCTGATGGATGAGCCTACGAATCACTTGGATATTAAATCTAAAAACGTTTTAAAAGCGGCTCTTCAAAAATTCGGCGGAACATTATTATTGGTTTCTCACGACAGGGATTTTCTTCAAGGAATGTCTAATATTGTTTACGAATTCAAGGATCAAAAAATTAGAGAATATCTTGGTGATATCAACTTTTTCTTAGAGCAGCGTAATTTGGAAAATATGCGCGAAGTAGAGAAAAAAGATGTCGTAAAAGCTGCTACACCAAAAGAAAACAACAAAACTTCATACGAAGATCAGAAAAAAGGAAAAGCGCTTCAAAACCGCTTGAGTAAAGTTGAAAGCCAAATCAAACAATTAGAAAAAGATATTCAGCACGACGATAAAATGCTGGCTTCAAACTATGACAAACATATTGAAGATGCTTCATTTTTTACAGCGTACAACAAAAAGAAAGCAGATTTAGATCAATTATTAACGGATTGGGAAACTGTTCAGGAAGAAATAGATAATTTTAATTCATAAGATAATTTTAAGGAGCTGATCCAGCTTTGCGTTTCAAGTCCTCACTAAAAACCCTGATTTTTCTAAACCATAAAACGAGCTTCCGTTGGTCGCTGTTTTCTGGCAAGAAAAATCGGGGTTTTTAGCTGCGGGCTTTCCACTTCAATCTGGGCTATAAGTTTAGAGTTTCAGGTTTCAGGTTCCAAGTTTTTCAAGATAACGTAAAACCTGAAACATGAAACTTGAAACCTGAAACAAATTATTTAATAATCCCAATAGATTTAGAATGTTCTATGGCCTCTTTGCTTTCTTTAAAATAACAAACTGAAACATTTAGACTTTCTAAATTCTTTAAAACCTCAAGCACTTCTCTTTTCTGAGATTTTCCTGTTTGTCTAATGTAAACAGCAATTACAGTTACCGGAAATATTTTGCAGATTCTTTCATAAAGAAAAGGATCATGCTGCGAATCGTCGCCCATTAAAATGTATTTTAGTGTGGGATAAAATTCTACAACATGTTTTATTTTGTCAAATTTATGATCGTGACTTCCTCTACCGCTCATAAAGAAATCTGTAATGCCACGTTTAATATCTTTCAGCAAAATAACAGCTTTCGGGAGTTTGTGTATTTTAGTAAATTTTGCAATAAATCGATACAAATTCCATTCGCTGCTAGAAATGTAGAAGAATGCGTTTACTTCTTCGGTATTATTTCTTCCGGCCGCGCTCAACGCTTGATAATGCGGTACAACATCTTTAAAAACTCTTCGGTCATTTACATTTCGGAATAATAAAATGTAAATTTTTTTGAAGAAATTATTAGTATGAGAAATCAAAAAAGTATCGTCGATATCAGAAATGATTCCAAGTTTTCCTTTGTGAGGTCTTATAAAAGTCCCTTTGCAGTTTACGGTTTCTTCTTTATACTTTAAACTAACCTCATAAGGCATCCATCCAAAGTGAGTTTCTTTTTCCAGCGGAATGCAAAATTTAAAATAACCATCATCTAAAGTCTTAGTGTGGATTACTTTATCATTATAATGCAGATAAATGTCGAAGTTTTTAAGTGTCTTTATTCTAAAAAGCCTCAGAATTGATCGGGCATTTTTTAATTTCCTTTTTTCGAAATCATAATTGTTTTCTCGTTTCAAAACATGCCCCATCACAATTAATTCTTGCTCATTTGCATAACCGCGATATAATTGTAAAATTGGTTTCATTAATTACGTATATTTATGTAACTGTAATTTACTTAATTTTAATTGGTTTTAAAAATATAATTTTGAAAAAGAATATCCTCTTTGTCGTAAATCCTATCTCAGGAGATTTAGATAAAACAGAAGTAATAGAGGCTGTACAAGAGTTTGCAGACAATCATCATTTTGATTTGGAAGTTTATGAAACGACTGGAAAAAATGATACGAAAGAAATTCAATCCTTATACAATCAATATAAACCCGAACGTATTGTCGTTGCGGGCGGTGACGGAACCATAAAAATGGTTGCAGAAGCCATGGAAGAACATGACGTAATTATCGGTATTTTGCCGGCTGGATCTGCAAACGGACTCTCGGTAGATCTGAATCTTCCTCCTGGAATAGAAGAAAATCTCAAAATAGCCTTTTTAAGCCATTTTATAGAAATGGATATGATTTGCATCAATGGCAAAAAAAGTATTCATTTAAGCGACCTTGGTTTAAATGCAAATTTGGTTAAAAATTATGAAGAAAGTGATGTAAGAGGTTTTTGGGGTTATGCCTTGCAGGCTTTCACGACGCTGAAAGAAGCAGAAGAACCTTTTGTAGCAACTATTTCGGCAAATAATGAAACCGTCGAACACGTGGCAAGAATGATTGTAATTGCCAATTCGCAGAAATATGGAACGGGCGTGATTATTAATCCAAGTGGCTCGATGAATGACGGGAAGTTTGAATTGGTAATTTTAAAAAGCCTTGATTTACTGCTAATCGGAAAAATCATTACAGGAAATATGCCAATTGATTCAGATGATATTGTGATTATTTCAACAGATAAAGCAGAAATAAAAACAGATTATGCCGTTAATTTTCAAATAGATGGAGAATATTGTGGTGCACAAAAATCGTTGGAAATTCATATTTTGCACAAGCAGATGAAAATTGCCGTTCCTTAAAAACGAAATAATTCTTCATGGAACAGGATATTGATTTAAAACAGTTCGCTCTGCTGGAGCTTTTAGAACTATGTGTCAACAAATTCTACAAACAGTATGCTCCTAACGGAGCTTTTCCCAGCTTTTGGGGGAAACTGTTTGTAGAATTAAAAAAAAGCTCCGTTAGGAGCGAACTATTTGTAGAGCAATTGATTGGAACGTCAAAAAAAGCTCCGTTAGGAGTGAACTGTTTGTAGCAATTGATTGAAACGTCAAAAAAAGCTCCGTTAGGAGCGAACTGTTTATAGAAATACATTTTTATTTAAACGGATTACGTTCCTGCCATTCTGTTTTTGGCTCCAAATAATTAAAAAACCGCGAAATATTATGATTAATCAACGCATTAGTATGCGTAATTAAACCATACATTTTTACAGGTTTGGCACCAACAGAACTTTTAATTTCGAGCGCAGTTCTTGCAAAAACAATTTCTTTAAAACCTTTTTTTATAGAGTAAGCAATCATGTCGTATAACATGTTTAGATACAGCATTTTTTCGCGCTGAACACTTTCGTCATAACCCAGAAAATAAGTGTCCATGACAGCGCCGTTTTTTATCAAAGTATTGAAACCAATTAGTTTTTCCTCTATAAAATAGCCATAAAGAAGAAAATCTTCACCGATAATTTCTTTGAAGAAACTAAAGTGATTTCGGGCTAAAAAGAAAGTGTTAAATGGCGCATTTTTAGCCACATGAAAATACAAATCGTAAATGACATCTTCATATTGCTTAATATCAGCTAAAGACATTTGGCGTTTTACAATTCCTTCTGATTTTTTTCGTGCACGCTTATATTGATCGCGGTATTTTTTAGACAAAGCATCAATATAATCTTGTTCTGTTTTCCAGTTTTCACTGATTTCAAAAATCATATTTGGCTGTGTAGAAAACGTATAATTGTTTTTGAATTCTGCCTGAAGAGGCTTAATTTCTTCTGAAGTAAAATCTTTTATACTCGTTATATGAACTTTTTTTCCGCTTTCTTTTAAATCTTTCTTCAACTGATTTATCGCTTTATGAAGCGTTTTAACAGCTTTTGATTGATTGACTTTTTTATCAAAAACAAAAGCATTTTGCCCCGTCAGCATATTGTTTCCAATGAATAAAACGTGCGATGCAAAATTCTTTAAAGCAAAATTTCGAACAGAAGTTTTCAGGCATTTATCTCTTTCTCCAAAAGATTCTAGTTTTTCAGCAAATAAAAATTGAGTTAAAACAATGCCGATCAGTTTATCTTCTTTAAAAAGTCCAATAAAGTGACACGTCATGTTTACTGGAGAAGAATTTTCTAGAACTTCAAGATATTCTCGTGTTAGAAAAATATTGTCTACAGCAAGCGAATTCCAGTCTAGAGGAAGTAATGAAGCGCTTTTGTAAATTTGGAAAGAATAGGTTGTATTCAAGAGAGTGAACTAATTTCGTCAAAATTAGATAATATTTATAACAACTCAATTTGTTTAAGTTATTATTAAGAAAACCCGTTTGAAATCAAATCCCAAACGGGTTTTACATTTTACTTTTTATGCAAATGCACATATAATTCCGCCCATTAAAGTCAGATTGATAAGCCAGAAGCCGGTATGAATGAAAATATATTTCCAAGATTTTCTTTCGAACAAGCCATTAATTCCAATTAGCGGAAACGCGAAAAATAAACCAGAAATAAAGCCGTGCAGTGCTCCATGTTTAAAAGTTCTATAAGCCATTCCGTAATCAGCCATAAAAGCAGCAAAAGAAGGTTTTGCGCTGTCGATCATTGGCGGGCCTCCAACCATTCCAACTGCGCCAGATTGATGTATAGTAAGCGACATTAAAGTCATGGTGATCATTAAAGAAAAAATATACGTTAATCCGAAAATTTTGAGCATATTTCCTTTTCTAAGCTCTTCTTGAGTCAAGTTATTTTCTTTCATCCAGATGGTTCCAAACACTTTTGGATTGTACCAGATAAAACCCACAACAAGTGTGACGATTGCGGATATAAGCAATGCAATGAAGTTAATTTTCATAATATGAGGTTTTAGAATTAGTTGATCAAATGTAATTAAAAATAGATTATGGAAGCGCAATTTTATAAAAATAGCTTAAATCTTGTTAAATGATTTTCTCGTGTACAGTTCGTCGATTTTTTAGGTGTTTTGGCGATGAATGTATAATGTAGCATCAAATCAAGGTGAAAGATGAAATTGGAGAACTTCAGCATTTTTAATTGAAATTATCTTTCAAAAAATAACATTTAATTTAGAAAGGATTTTTTATGTTTGTCTAAAAATTTTATAACTTTAATATAAGCATTCAAAGACAAAAGCTGCTTCATCGGCGGTAGTATTAATCCATTAAAAATAAAAATTATGACACTGCAATATCAAGGCGAACAATACGGAAAGTCAACCACTTTTACAGTTAGAATTAATGGTAATAATTTATCAAAAAGTAGTTCAAATTATCAAATTGATCTATTGGTAAACGATAAAAAAGTACCCACTTTTACTACTGAAATTCACCAAAGTCTTTCTAATTGTCTAAAAGAAATTTACTTGTTTATAAAGCACAACGGAATCAAATTTGACGAATCATCGGAGAAAGTTGTTTCGCTTTATGTTCCTTATGATAGAGTTTTGTTTAATCACAATAAATATGCTATGTTCAGAGCATAATTTTCTCAAAATAAGATGAAAAAGACCACTTGATAAGTGGTCTTTTTTTTTGATATAAGTTCTTGTGATTCTTATGAAAATAAAAAAGCTCCAGATTTCTCTGAAGCTTTTGTCTTGATAAGTAGTCCGTGGGGGAATCGAACCCCCCTTACCAGGATGAAAACCTGGCGTCCTAACCGATAGACGAACGGACCTGCTTTGCTATTGCGGGTGCAAAAGTGCAACTATTTTTGGAATGCACAAAATAATTTTAGAAAAAAAGTTTGTCTGCTTTTTTAAAAAATAATAATTTTTGAAAGAAAAATTATTCCTCTATTAAGCTAGTTAAACTGTATTTGTTTGACTAATAATTGATTGTTTTGTCTTTAGGTAATTATTAGAAGCTTTTTTTGCGGAATATAAGATTTCACTAAAATTTTAAATTTAATTGAGATTGTTTTATTTTGAAAGAATATTCTTTTTGTTTTTTGTTGGTTATTTTTGAGAAGCCAATGGGGAAATTGCTGAAACCTGTCATTGTAAGATAATATTTTAAATAAATTTAAAACTATAAAAGCCTGCAGTGTCTAAAAGAAACTGCAGGCTTTTACATTGTTTTTTACTTAAATGAATACTAAAAAAACACTTTCTTGGTTATACTACTACCATTGTCAAACGTGGTTTTGACCAGTAATATTTGAGCATCGGCTTGAATGTTGCTGATTTCTAGATCTGATGCTCCGATTTTCTGGTTGCTGTAAACCAATCTTCCATTAATATCAAAAACAGCAACCTCGTTTAATACAGCATCACGAGAATTTAGGCTGATGATTTTATTGTGTGATGCCACTGTAAAATCCTGACCAATAGTGCCAATTTCAGGTGTTCCTAAATTCAGTTTGGCTTTGTATCGCATTTCAAAACGATTATTAAAGCTTCCTATCTCGGTTTGGAAGTTATAACCGCCGTTTCTAAGATTGTGAGTAGCTCCAGTTTGTTTGTCTACCAAATAAATTTCTTGATTCGTTAAATCGCCATCTGCATGGTCAATAGAGATGGTCAGTTCTCCCTTAACAGCCGATCTATATCCTAACGGAATTGCATCTGATAAATCTAATGGCAAAGCGCGTCCCTGAATTACAAGCTTCTTTTTATCGTTTATGCTATAAAAATCTGCAAAAACGTACGCATCCATGCTCAACGCATCGTAATTTGCATCCCAGCCATTTGTGGCGCCTGCAATGTAACCTATTAAAAGCTGTTTGTAAATTCCGTCTTTGCTGGTCAAATTAAGCCACACACGGTGTCGGTCTGCCGCTAAAAGCGTACTGCTAGATTTAGAAAAGCATGTAGACTTAAAGTTCTGAAAAGAAAGTTCTGAAGGACTAACAGCAGACTGAACATTCATTGGGTGTAATAGAAGAACAAGTAAGACTGTCATAAACAGTACAGGTGAGTAAAGTTTTTTCATAATCTGATAATTTTAATTAATAAATAGGGGTTCGCAATTCCATTTTATTAAATTTTAAAAATCACCAATAGAAAAATACAGACAGCGCCGCTAGCTATTGAAACTTCAAGTATAAATGACGTGTAATTTTTTTTCTATAATGATAATTTTTAGAATTTATTCGTGTATCTGATTCGATAAATGATAAAAAACAAATGCTTAGTATTAAGTTACAAAATTTTTTTGAATTTCAACTGTATTACGTCGGTTTTTTTTGCCGTTTGTCGATCATATATACGTAAAGGTGTGAATTTAAATACAATTTTGAAAGCCCTAAATTTGGCTATAATGCTCATTTTAAGCCATACAGGAATATATTGTCTGGTTGGTTATATTTAATTCCCATTTGTTTTATTTTATCTCTTCTTTTATAATATTATTCAATAAAATCTGCCTAAATCAGTCAGAACATAAGGTGTTTTTGAAGTTGTAAAAATTTAATTTTAATAATTCTCTTATTAATTTCTATATTAGTTTTAGGAAAATCGATTGAGAGTGGGTTTGAAGCAAATTTTTTATTCGAAAAAAGTAGAAAATTTGGAAAAATTAAGGAAGTTATAACAGCAATTAAATACTTAAAATGAATACTATTCAAGATTTAAATATAAAAAGTGAGATACTGCCTGTATTTGATTATTCTCTAAATTCTTTTACAAAAAACAGGATTCTTTATTTGCTCGAAACACCTTTGAGAAGTGAGAATGAAATTATAGAGCGACAAAATATTCTTAAAGCCTTTGGATCTAATATGAGAGTTCTGGAAAACTATTCTTATACGGTTCTCTATTTAAACGAAGTTCACTTTTTTCTGAATACATTTAAAGGAGCAAATATTAAAGGTTCAAGTTTTGTATTTTCTAGGCCTGCTGATGATGAAATTCTTCTAAACAACAAATTGCATCAAATGGTGATGTTTTTTTATAGACTAGAATCGGTTTATTTTTCTAGAATTAATCTAAAAGATTTTCCTGAAGTTTATAGAAAAGATTTGAACCGAATTCTTTCTTTTCTTTCCTTTTTTGAGCTGAAACATTATGAAGTAATCATTAGAGAAAAACGTTTAAAACGAAAGCACCTTAAAGAATTGGCAGATAAAATTTTGAAGTTGCAGCTCGAACAAAAAATCGAAACCTTCTGGGAAGATTTATTTTTGTTTGAATCGTATTGTTCCATCGCTTTTGCAATTAAAAAGAGGGGGTTTTCATTTCCAACTTTTCGAGAAAAGGAAATAAGTTTGACTGGCTTCTATCATCCGTTACTTAAGAATCCGATTAAAAACAATTTTACAGCTTATAGTAATGTTATTGTTTTAAACGGACCCAATATGTCTGGAAAATCGACTTTTCTTAAATCGATTAGTTTATGTGTTTATTTAGGGAATCTCGGACTTGCGATTCCAGCATCACAAGGAATAATTCCTTTTTGCAGTGATTTCTCAATCGGGATTAATAAACGCGATACTATTTCCAGTGGCTACAGTCATTTTATGACAGAAATAATGAGTCTTAAAGATGTTGTTTTAAAAGCAAACGAAGACAAAAAATGTTTTGCCGTTTTTGACGAACTCTTTAACGGAACAAATGTAGAAGATGCGACCGAAATTTGTAGAACAACCATTAATGGTCTTAGTAAGTTTACCAATTCTTATTTTTTTATTTCTACCCACATTCAGGAATTGAGCGATATCAAAAATCAAAATATCTCTACCTTTTATCTCGATTGTGAATTGATTAATAATGTACCCACTTTTACCTATAAATTAAAGGAAGGCTGGTCTAATATTAAAGTTGGCCGAATTTTATTTAATGAAGTAGGATTGAATGAACTTTTAAATACGTCAAAGTCGGTTGATAAATAGTTTAATTACTGCACGAACTAAATAATTAAAGAGGCACTTGAATTATTCGTGAGCTGGCACTAAAATCAAGCTCATTAACATAAAGAATTTGAGCATTTTATTAAATGAAAAAAAGCTCCATATTTCTATGAAGCTTTATCTAGTTGGAAATAAATCGAAATAAGTAGGCTGGATTTTGATAAATTTCTTGTGTTTGTACTGAATTCTCTCTACAAAATTTAATTATTTCTTAGTAGTTTCTTTCTGGGTCGCCAAAAAATCTTGAACTAAGTTTGACATATCAAATGTAGTTCCTTTTTGTACAGGTGGATATTCTGCTAAGGTTTTTAAATGTCCCTGTACGAGCTCCATCATTGGAGCGACAACCCACGATATTCTTTGTCCCAAATGACCATATGAATCTACACTATCATAACTTTCAAACGGATCGCTTCTAAGATTAAAAGTAAGATACCCGCTTGGATGAATTTCGGCATAATAATTTTCTCTTGTACTGAAATGAATTTTCCACGGACCTTGTCGAACTGCCATCAGTCTGCTTTCGTGATAATACAGAAAATCATTTCTGTTGCTTTTTTTAGATTTTCCAAGCCAATAATCCAAATTATTGATACCATCTATATATTGCTTCTTCTCTTTTTTAATATCTTCATTTACATTTGGTACGCCGGCAATTGTTGAAAATGTTGTAAACATATCCATATGAGCCTGAATCCCATTTAATATTTGATTTGGTTTAATAACATTTGGCCAGCGCAGCATAGAAATTGCTCTCACACCACCTTCGTAAGTTGTCATTTTTTCTCCACGAAATGGTGTAGTAGCACCATATGGCCATGAAGAATGTTCTGGACCATTATCAGTAGAATACCAAACAATTGTATTTTCTTCAAGACCATTTTCTTTTAACCAATCGAGTACTAAACCAATATCATGATCGTGCTGCATCATTCCGCCTCCGTGCATATCCTGATCATGAGTGATCGTGTCGGCTGCATGACGCCATTTGTCATTTAAGTGCGTATATAGGTGCATTCTACTGGTGTTGAGCCATACAAAAAATGGTTTGTTGTCTTCTTTGGCTTTCTTCATAAATCCTTCCGCTCTTGGAATCACTTCTGCAGCATCAAAATCTTTCATTCGTTCAATTGTTAACTGCCCTGTGTCTTCAATTTTTTGTTTTCCAACTCTGCCAAATCTTGGGTCAACTGTTGGGTCATCTTTTGCAGTTGCATACGAATGCAAAACACCGCGAGTACCAAATTTTTTTGCAAAAGTAGCTGCACCTCCGGGATAGTTTTTAGCATAATTTTGATAATCCGGATATTCAGACTGTTCCTGAGTATTTAGATGGTATAAGTTTCCATAGAATTCATCAAAACCATGTACAGTTGGCAAGTGTTCGTTGCGATCACCTAAATGGTTTTTACCGAATTGTCCCGTAGAATAACCAGCTTTTTTAAGTACTTCAGCAAGGCTTGGAGACCCAGCCTGCAATCCTAATTTATCTCCAGGAATTCCTACTGTTACCATTCCAGAGCGAATGGGATATTGCCCGGTAATAAATGAAGCTCTACCTGCAGTACAAGAAGGCTGAGCATAATGATCTGTAAAACGTATTCCTTCATAACCAATTCGATCAAGATTCGGAGTGGTGTAGCCCATTACGCCCATTCCATAAGCGCTGACATTTTCCCATCCAATATCATCTCCCCAAATTACCAAAATATTAGGCTGTTTTTTGTCTTGAGCTTCAATGCTGTTCCAATTACTGCTAAAAAGTATAAATGCAATTATACTTAACCATTTACAAGAGTCTAAGAATTTCATACATTACGATTTAATAAAATTAAACTTGTTTTTTATAGTATTCAATTATTCTCATAAATATAGTAAAAAAATGTATTGATTTTTAGGTGTTTATATTTATTTTGAAAGAAAATATTTATTTTAAGATGTACGTTTTATTGTGTTATAGATAAAAAAAGCTCCAGGGGTTTCCGCTCTTTAGGATGTCAAATACCCATCGCAATAATAGTATCTCTAAATAATTTATAGGGAAAAAATTATATATTTGAAGAGAAAAGATTTCTATCACTACGTCTATTAAAAGACAATTTTATAAAAACAAAAATGAACATTAAACTTTTATTTCTTTGGGTGTCATTAATCGGGCTGCCAATGGTTGTATTTTCTCAATCGGATGATTTTACCGTTCAAGATGTGAAGTTTGAAAGTCAGGGCATCACTCTTGCAGGTTCGATTTTAACTCCTAAAAAAGTATTTGCCGCAGTTGTAATTGTTCACGGATCTGATCCTGTAAAAAGAGAAATGGAATTTGCAAAACGTCTTGCCAAAGAAGGTATTGCCGTCTTGACGTATGATAAACGTGGAGTGGGAGAGTCAGGTGGCGTGTATGTAGGACCAACTGTTGGTACAAATAACATTGATACAGCAAATCTTAATTTATTATCTGATGATGCAAATGAAGCAGTAAAGACATTTCGAACCTATTTAAAAAATAAGAAAACACCAATTGGATTAATTGGTTTTAGCCAGGCAGGCTGGATAATTCCAATTACAGCTGCCAAAAATCCACAGATAAAATTTATGGTTTTATTTAGTTGTCCTACTATTACAACTCTAGAACAGCTTCGTTTTCAGTTTTATACTAATGGGAACAAAAATTTTTGGGAAAACCATACAGAAGCTGATGCACTTGAACATACTAAAAACGATCCCGATAAATATCAATTTGTGGCAACTGATCCAAAAGTATCGCTAAACACATTGTCAATTCCAGGTCTTTGGCTTTTTGGTGAGAAAGACATTCAGATTCCAGTAAAATTGTGCATAGAGCAGTTAAATGCATTAAAAGTCCAAGGAAAACCTTTCGAATATACTTTGTTTTCTAATCTAGGACACAATACTTCTTTTAGTGCCGATAAAACTCCTTTTGATATTTCAATTCAGTGGATAAAGCAGAAATTTGAACATTAAAAATCTGATAGAAAGTGTTCTTGCAAAAATCAAATACTCTAGAACAACATAAAACCAAAAATGAATTTTGATATTTTACTCTATATAGTTTTTACAATTCCAATATTTATTGTAGGATTCCAAATAGAAAAACTAAGGCAAAGGAAAGTATTTTTTGTTTGGATTTCAATCGCAATTTCAATACTCATTATTGGAATTATGATTGAAGATAATTCTAATAACGAAATGAGAAATAGTAGCTATTTTGGGTCTCAAATGCTTTTAATCTTTTTACTTATTCAAAAGATAACAAGAAATATTTACTTCAAAATATTTAAAAGAGAACCAGAATTCGGAAAATTTCCAAAACACAAAATCGATTACATTTATACTTTCTTTATTTGTACAGGAACAATGGTTTTGCCTTTTCTTATTGATAGTTATGTATTTAAAAAATTCTAGAAAAATGCGAAGTCCTCTTATTAATTACCTGTTGAATATCTCTGACTTTGCATCCGTGAGCAAAAATCAAACTAATTTAAAATAAAAAAAGCTTTAGAGAAATCTGAAGCTTTTGTCTTTTTAGCGGTAATTATTCAAATATATAACCAGTTATTTAATGATTATTATAGTGTTACAACATGCATGGCTTTAATTTCAAAATACAACAATAATTCTATCAATTATTTTCTATTTATACTTGCTCAAATCTAAATTAAGAATAGTACCGACTTTGCTAAACTCTTCATTAATCTTTGCATTCAAAATTAGTTGTTCGTTTTTAATTGGATGACTAAAAATTAATTGATGTGCATGAAGCATCATTCCTTTCAAATCATAATTCTCCAGCCATAATTTATTTTGCTTGTTGCAGCCATGTGGACGACTTCCTAAAATGGGATGAAAGATATGCTTGAAATGTTTTCGTAATTGATGCATGCGTCCAGTTTCAGGAATTGCTTCTACCAAACAATATCGAGAAGTTGGTTTATTGTTGAATTCTAAATCAATTTCAACACTTTGCAAACGCTGAAAGTGTGTTATTGCATTTTGTTTTATGTCATCATCATTGATTAAATCATAATCAATTGTTAGTTCTTCCGGCGACCAACCACGTAAAATAGCTAAATATTTTTTTTCGACTTCGCGTGTGGCAAAACGATCATTCATAATTTTCAAAACCTCTTTATTCAAAGCGAATAACAAGATACCAGATGTTTTTCGGTCTAACCGATGAATAGGATAAACGTGTTGCCCTATTTGATTTCTCAATTCCTGAATAGCATACACTTTTGCATCGCGTGCATAAAATGATTTGTGAACCAACAGTCCGCTTGGTTTATTAATTGCAATAATATATTCATCTTGGTACAGAATTTCTAACATTTGGCAAAAGTAAAAGAGATTTTGATTAAATCACTTTTATTGGTTCTTAAATTCTATACTTTCTCGAAATTCGAAGTGTTCTAATTAAAAGCTTTACAATGGGTTATTGGAAATAAAATGAAAAGCCTGAGAATTTATATTATCAAGCTTTTTTTATTGATTCGGAAATTTTTTGTCTAATATTTAGTTTTAAAAAGAAAGTTCTGGTGCTACAGCGGGTTTGGGAGTAAATTAAAATCATCTTTACATTAAGCCTAAATCCCTATTCTTGCCAAATGTTAACCAAAGGTTTTATTTTTCAATTAAATGTTCGATGCTTTTAGAAGTGTAAAAATATGATAGTCCATTTCCATTGCCGCCCATTGATTCAGAATTAGCAATTGTAATTTTCAGGTTTTGGAATAAATAGTTCCCGTCTTCAATTTCTGTGTAATATTCACCATGAGATTTGAATAATTTTAAATACTCATTTATGTCTTTTTCAAAAATTAACTCAATCTTATTAATTGTAATTGTTACACCTGAGTGAACTTCTAATGATTCCAATTTTTCTTCTTCATCATAGTTTAAAAAGAAAAAATTTTTATTGTCATTTATATCTTTATATATGTCTCGTCTTCGAATAATGTTATTACGTTTATTATCGTTTTCTCTGTGTTGATTTTCTAGATTTTTTCTTAAAGTAGCTCTGTCACTTTCCCAATTGAAGTCTTTGTCATCAATTACAAAACCTATATTTGGTATTACTTCTATTTTCATGTTTTTTTTTTTAAACTTGTTGCTAACGTTGTAGGTGTTAGAGCTGGCTTTTTAGTCTCCATAGGCTATTAGTCCACTTTGTTGTCTATCAGCAACGTCAAATAAAAAGATTAATTTTTTTACGTCAAGGTCAGCTTGTATATGCTTTTGTAAAATATTCTGTTGCATTTGCTTTATTAACACAGTTCCTAATCTGAAGTCTGAGTAATAGTCAAATCTTTTGTCGATTATTCCTTTGCTTTGTAAATTTTCAAATGTTTTGACATCAAGTCCTCCAACAAATTCAAGTCCTTCTTGTTCAGGATAAAGTGGGTTGGGTTGGTCGTCTTTTATTGTGTAAAAATCTAGCATTGTCTGTCTTTTTAATCTTGTCACTAGCTAATTTATTCTACTGAGAACATCAGGCGTATCACCCCCAAATTGTGCAGAAATGTTTGGTAAAACGTCAGAGTATATTTGGATCAAATATATAATAATAAACGTACAATTATTAAAAGACTTTTAGTTGTTAGATATTTTTTGCACTAGTTAAGTATGAATTCGGAGATATTGTGACGTTGATTTTTAGAAAAAACCTTTATGTGAAGTGTTTTATGAAAAGCTGTGCGAATATCTCTAAATCCAAACATTGTTTTTCGAAAATCTTCTTTAAACAAAAAAAAGCCCCCCGCTGGCGCGAGCGTCTCGCTCGTGAACGTTCCAATGTCTCGTCTTGAAAAAGTTTCAACTAAACACAAAAAAAGCTCCAGATTTCTCTAAAGCTTTGTCCTAGTAGCGGGAAGCATTCTAATATCTAACCAATTTATTTATGAATTTTTATCAAACTGCTTTTTAGGTTTATATAACTTTTTGATACTTTGAGTATGCTAAATTTGCCTTCTTAGAAAAATTAAAATAATTTTATATTTCAACAAAATAAATATTGAGGATGAATAAGCAATTCAAAAAGAATATGAAAGTGCAGATTGAAAATGACAATAAAATTTCATTGTTAAGCAAGGAATTGAAAGCAATAGACGAAATAAATCTTTATATAAAACTAAATAGAGTGAATTTGCCAAAAGAAAAAGAATGGGATGAATTGTTACCTGATATGATAAAAGAGTTGCTTGAAATTGGATGGAACACCGATATGAAAATTAATACCAAAATAACTTATGGAAGTTATCGAATAGAGGTAATTACCGAAAATTCTAATTTACGAATGGAATCAAATGAAATAATAAATAAGTTTATTGAGAAATTTGAAATTGAGAATTTATAAAACAAAAAAAGCTCCAGATTTCTCTGAAGCTTTTTGTTTTAGTAGCGGGAACAGGACTCGAACCTGTGACCTTCGGGTTATGAGCCCGACGAGCTGCCTACTGCTCTATCCCGCGATGTTTCGGGTGCAAAGATACACACTAAATACGGTTATGCAAATAAAACAGGCACTTTATTTTTTTAAATTTCTAAAGAAGAATGATTTTATCAGATTTTAAAATCTAATAATTCTTGGTAAATATTTCCCTTTAAGCCTAGTAATAAGCCAAATGCAGGTTCTGTTTTTAAGCCTTTTTCTTTTAATTTGATTATTTCCAACCGAAAATTTTCATCTTTAGAACGTAGGATTTTATCTTCAATAATCATGTGTTTGTAGCCGTTTTGATGTTCGGTTGGAATATTCTGTCCGAAGATTTCGATCTCAAAAACGTCAATATTGAAGTTCGCCACAATAGAATTTTGATTATCGATTACAATTTCTTTGATATTGAAGTTGGTTTCTTTTTCAAAATGACTTTTTATTTGTGCAATAAAATGAGATTTAGTCGTCCAATGGCAAATAATATCAAGATCGCTGTTTTCAATATCTATATTTATAGGAATTGTGCCGACTAAAATCGGATCAAAATCAGAAAGACTTTCTAAAATTTGGTGTTTCGTTAAAACTTCAAAAGCCAATTGCTGTTTTTGATTTCCTATTTTTAGATAAGATATATTTGTAAAGTCAATCATTAATTTTTATAATTTTTTTCTTTTTTGATTTCGTCCTCTAATCTTTTGTTGATGTCGATTTTTGCATTCGTGAAAACGAAAATAGTGGTTCGATATTCCCGCGCATATTTATTGGTAATTTCACCGCCAATAGAGGCAGTTTCAAAGTATGGAGACGTTTCTTTTAGTTCTTCATTGTGTTCATCAAATTCTTTTACGCGAATTAAATTTTTGTACTGAATACTCAAATTAAACCAATTTACATAATCGGCATTGAATGAAACGGCTTTAATTCCTTTTTTGGTGTAAAAATTTATGGCGCCGGCTTGTCCGTAATTGTCACAAATTACAATTGTTTCTTTTTGATTTGGGAGTAAAGCGTAAATCGAATCGGTTTTGCGGGCTAGCTCTTTCCAGCCCAGCATATCGGCGAAATCCTGCGGTAATTGATGCTCTTTTCCGTCTTCCCAGCGAAGCATTCCTAATTTTTGATATTTCTGTGGATTTGCAGCTATATATTCTGGACTTTTATTCGGAAATGCAATATTGTACATCGGAATAAAAAGTAAAATCGGAATGAGGATCAAAACAGGTTTTAAGTAACGTTTCCATCCATCATTTAAAATTTCAGATAAATAAACAGCGCCAAACCCAATGTAAATTGGATATAAACCAATGGCATAATAGGCTTTTGCTTTGAAATAAATAAAGATTAAAAGCGTAAAAATAAAGGTCGCGAAAAAGAATCTGTAAGGCCGAAAAGGTTTGTAAAACAATAAAGCAAAAAGAGCACTTAAAATAACAAAAAAGGAACCGATGAAAAAGAGAATCTGCTCTTTTAAAAAATCTAGTCGGTTTACATTTACCAACTGTGTTTCTGCCAGTTCTTTCATATGATGCAAAACTGGAAATTGATTTCTATACTGCCATAAAAGATTAGGAAGTATAAATAGAAAACCCATTATAAGAGCAAAATACAACTCTTTTTTGGTCAGGATTTTTCTTTGTTTAGAAAGTAAAATAGCTGGAAATAAACCAAGTAATAAAAACAAAATATTGTATTTGTTAAGGAAACCAAAGGCAAATACCGCGGCGCCAAAATACAGCCAATTATTTTTTTCGCTTGTAATGTACTGAATTAGTATATAATAAAAAGCAGTCCAGCATAAAACATCAAGCGAGTTGGGCTGAAAAAGCGTATTAAGACGCAATAAACAAGAGAATAAAATTCCGAGAGAACCCAAAATTAAGGCGTAGAGATTTCCTTTTAAAAGTTCGATGGTTTTCCAAACAATAAAAAGCGTTAAAGCGCCAAAAAGGGCAGGGAAGAACTTGACCCAGAACACCGAATTTCCCAGTAAAAGAATAAGACACGAAAACCAAGATGTCACCGGCGGTACAGATAAATAACCCCAGGCAAGATGTTGTGCCTGATCAAGATGCAGATATTCGTCACGCTGCAAATCGTATTCTGGACTTATTAAAACGTACTGTAAAACAAATTTTAGAATAATAAACCCAATTAAAATCAGTGTTTTTTTGTTCATCGAGTTTTGGTTTTAGCGCAAGTGGTTTTGTGTCAGTTTAAAAGTATAACGAATATAAAATTTATTTTGAAGTGTTTGTTGTTTTTGCCATTGGAACATAAAAAAAGCTCCAGATTTCTCTGAAGCTTTTGGTTATTTTTTATTCCTCTACTGTGGTTTCAAATTCCATATTGTCGATCATTTCAACTTCTGGTTTGTCTGGTTTAGAAGCTTTCAAGGCATTAAATCTTTCCAGCATTTCAGTTTCGCCTTCTTCACCGCTGAAATAAGGAAAAACATCCATAATTGCTGTTTCTGTAATGGCAGGAATAGAATATTCTCCCATAGTATTTTTCATTACGTGAAGTGTATTGTCAAAAGCTTCGCGAACATCATTTGCCTGAATCAGCATATACATACTTGTTTTTCTTTCTTTTCCACTTTCTTCATCATAAGCAATTAAAGTGATTTTAGATTTAAACCATCTATCTGCATTTTCAAACGGATGAATTTCAGCATAATTTGCCACTTTTATAGCCGTGATTTTAAATTCTTCACTTGTATAAGCCGCCATTTCTTCGGTCATTCTTTTTTCGGCTTCTGTATAAGACAAGGCATCAACCAAATAAGGTTCAGTTAAAACTTTTTGCCCGCCGGTTTCATCTGTCTTTCTATATTTTACTTTGCATTCGTACCAAACTGCGCTCATCTTTTTTAATTTTTTAAGGATGCCAAAGATAAATTTTACAGCAAAACAAATAGTTAAATATTAAAATAGATATTCACAATTTAAGCTCATTTTTGGTAACTTTTTGAGGTTCTGAAAGTTGTGTTTTCTGTTTCAAAAAACCTTTGTAATCTTTATCATTCTTTTAAAAATTAAAAAGTAAAAATATTTTTGATGGTAAATATTTGTTATTCAAGGCTTTGTTTTTGCTTGTTTTAAAAATAATAAAAAAAAGCAAAATGCCTCAAACCAAATATTCAGTTTGAACGTAAGTGTCAAAAGATAGTGGCTGGAGATGAGGTAAATTCAAATGATAATTAGTTTTTGGAAGAAACTGAATCTTACCGCATTTTTAGCTACTATTTTTATAAATTTTACGACGAATAAATGACTGGAAAATTAAACGTTCAGAGGTTAAAAGAGACTTTAGATTATCTTCAAAGCAAACATCGCGAGTTAAGCAAACAAGGCGAAAATGATACTCGAAGTATAGAATCTATGATTAAATATTTAAAAAAAGATATGATTGATCAATACAATTTATCAGATCATCATTTGTCTATTAAAAAGGAAATTAAAGACACAGATGCTTTTATAAAAAATGTCGAAAGTATCATAGAAATCAATTCCTAAAAACAATCTATAGAAAGAGAACTACTTTTAATCTAATTTGAATTTTTGGTTTTTACAATCCAGAATTAGTTTATGATTCAGGAAAATTTTATTCCCAATCATTCCCTGCATTCCTGAACTTTTCATTAAAAAATTTTGCAGTTTTGAAGTGCCTTCTATATAAGTTACTTCAGAAATTTGTAATGATCTGTTTCCAATCAGCATTTGCTTATTCGCGGAAGCGGAAAAAACCGACAACGTATTTCCCCACGAATTTCCTTTTTCTGTTTTTATCGTACTGTTTGGGTTTTTATACGTTTCCCAAATTTCTTTCTGCGTAATCAATTCGTAACCGCTTGTTCCAGAATCATACAATAACTTTAAATCTTGATTGTCGACTTTTGCTTGAATTAATATTTTACGTTTTTTGAATTCAAAATCTGTAAAATCTTTTTCTTCCATTTTTTCTGCAAAAGAACATTTATTGTTTTTGAAATCTAAAATTGTAATTCGTTTTTCTAATAAATCGGTTCCAATTGTCCCGATTATGTTTTCGGAATTTGGATTATCAAAGTCGACTTTTTCACCATAATTTAAAACTTCAAAAGTGTTTGAAGTTATTTTCATATTTCCAATCGAAAAAGTGTTCGAAAACTCCATTTCTTTCTCCTTTATTTTAATCTGATTTGGAAATTTTCCTGCAATTGATGCTAAAGAGTTTTTGTAGAAAACCGTAACTGGCGATCCCGAATCAAACTGCATGTAAAAAGTTTGATTGATGCCTTTAATTTTTACGGGAAAAAGAAGCGCTGCATGTGAGTTGTCAGGAGAAGAAATCCATGTCAGAGGCAGATTTTCGGTTGTTCCAGAAACAGTCAAATAGTTTTCTGAAGGTGTAAATTTCTTTTGAAAATACAAATAACCTCCAAAAAGAAATAAAACGATAATAGCTAAAAAAGCGATGGCAATTTTCTTAAATAATTTCATGTCTAAATTTTTCTGCAACATTCGGATTTTGATTCTGATTTTTGTTTAAAATCTAGACGACATTTTTACGACATTTGTATGACTGTAATTATAAGAAGTTGTTTTTTAGTTTAATAGCTAAAATTTGTTTTCGGTTTAAGCTAATACCGTTTAAGATGACAATAACTAATTTTAAGCAGAGAATGAGCAGTAACGGAATAAGAAAAAGCGGAAATTTAACAGCAAAAGCTTTTTGAATAAACGGACTCAAGATCATTAAAAAAGAAAGTATTAGACTTAGTAATATTTGAATTGTTACGATCTGTTTTCCGAGTTCTCGATTTTGAGAATCTTTAGTTTTATAAGTTAAAATTAAAGGAAAAATAAAATTTCCAAAAGGAATGATAAACCCCGTTAATGCAGACAGATTTATGATTTTGGCTCTTTCAACAGGATTGATTTCGTTAGTAAAAAGAAGATTTTCTGGATCGGTTTCTAAAGATTGTGCAATAGTTTTTAAGGTAAATCCTTTGAGATTATTTCCAGCTTCGACTCTTTGAATTGTTCTTAATGAAAGACCAGATTTCTCGGCCAGTTCATTTTGAGTCAGGTTTTTTTCTTCTCTCAAAACTTTTACTCTGTTCATCTTTTTTCTTTTGTTGATGGTGTGTGTGCTAAATTAGAAAAAAAGTTTTCTCTGCCGATTTTCTTTTCTAAATAAGAGAGAAATTAAAGTTTAATAAAAAATTAATCGTTTTTCTTTAACAAAATTATTAACTTGTTGTAGAATAAGTGATCCACAAATACTAAATACCCTAAAAAAAAATACCACTATGCGAGTATCAGTAGTTCGAAAAAACATAAAGTTTACACCAGATTCAAGAAGAGTTGTTGCCCGATATTTTATGAATGGCAACGAAAGAACCCAGCAAATGGTGCTTCGGATTATGATGCTGGACGAAAAACAAGTTTTACAGACTTTAGAGCAGACGCTTCGTGAGTTTGCAAGACGTCATCGAAATATTTCGGCCGTTTTCTTTAGACATTGCGAAAGAATCAGACCTATAATCGAAGAAATGAAGATTGATTATGAAGGAATGTCTCTTGATCGTAAAATGCTGATTGGTTCTTATTGTACAATGGAATATGCAATCGAATCGGCTGCGATTTTTAATCCGTCGATTGTTGAAGATTTTGACCAGACAGGGCTTGAAGCAGGTGAAAAACGTGTGGTAATTTCTTTTAGAGCTACTGGAGAAGGTCATATTTCGTCTATTGTTTTTAGAAGAGGAATTTTAGACAGAGATAATAATCTTCAGATCATGAAGATTGGAAATCATATTGATAAAGCCGAAATTGAACATAAAACCTTATTTAATAAGGAACGTTTTTTAACTAAACTGACAGAAATGCATACAACGGACAAATATATTGTCCAGATTATGCAGGATCTGCCAGAAGAATTTGAGTTTGCCGTTCTTAAAAATATGTTGACAACCTCTTTAAGCGATCCTTTGATTCGAGAAGAAAGAAAAACAGCTTTGCAGGAAATATTGTGGCTGGCAAATTCTTTTTATGATCTACAATTTAAGCACGATTCTGATATTACAGAACGTGTAATTTTCCCAATTTCAGATTCTGAAAGCCGAGGAATTGAAGATGCGCGTTTTGTTCGTTTTACAGATGATGATAATTCGGTTCGCGTTATGGCAACTTATACGGCTTATAACGGACATACAATTTTGCCAAAATTAATTTCTACAGAAGATTTTTATAGTTTTAGAGTAATGCCTCTTCACGGTGAAGGTGCTCAAAACAAAAACTTAGCTTTATTTCCTCGAAAAATTAAAGGGAAATATGCCATGCTTGCTCGAATAGATGGCGTTAATAATTACATTATGTACTCAGACAGAGCAACACAATGGAATACGCCGATTTTGTTGCAGCAACCCCGTTTTACATGGGAATTAACGCAGATTGGAAATTGCGGTTCTCCGCTTTGGACGGAAGAAGGCTGGCTCGTGATTACGCATGGTGTGGGTACAATGAGACGTTATTGTATTGGCGCTTCCTTATTTGATTTAGACGATCCGTCTAAAGAAATAGGACGACTTACAGAACCTTTGCTTGCACCATTAGAAGACGAACGCGAAGGATATGTGCCAAATGTGGTGTATTCCTGCGGTGCGATAATTCACAATAATAGTTTGATTTTACCGTATGCCGTATCTGATTATTCATCTACTTATGGAGTAGTTGATTTAGCCGAACTGCTGGATGCTTTGAAAAAAAGCAAATAAGAAATAGATTTATTTTTTAAGGTCTGGTATTTTTTCAATAAGATTTTTCCAATATCGTTTCGGCATGTGCTGTACATGAAGTTTGGTGTTTTTTCTGGATTCAATATTGACACTTTTAAAATAATTTCGCCATAAATTCTGGAAAAATTCTTCTCCTTCATCTGAGATTTCGGCTAGAAATTTAGAAGATGAAGGATTTGAATCGAATGTTAATTCTACAGTAGAAACATCTTTAAGATCGTAGTAAATGCCGTATTTGCGTTTGGTGTCATAAATTAACCAGCGCTGATCGGCATAGCGATTTTTAAAATGTTTTTGAATGAGCGGTAAAACATTACAATCTGGTTCGACAATAGCATAATACAAATTGTCTTTTGTTAGTTTAAAGCGGACAAAAGCTTTCATTCTATGACTTTCTCTGCTTGTTAAATGTGCTGCTTTTCTAATGCTTAAAACATCATTATTACCCAAATCTCCTTCAACATTTATGGAACTTGAAAAAACATAAGTAGCAAAACGGAATAAGCTTTCTTCGATCTGAGGTAATTCAGAAAAAAAAGCATTGTAAATATTGGCTATTCCATTTTGTGAAAGACGTTGTTTTAAACCTTTTAAAACTCGATTTGCTTTTAGATCATCGGTTTCTACATTGTGATTTTTTGAAAAAAGTAATGCATTCGAAAATTCATCTTTAGCAAATACCACATCTTTAAATTTGTATTCGTAAATTTCAAAAACAGCCGTCAGCCAGCCTTCAAATGTACCGTCGTAAATTACTAATATCATTATTGAAATAAAGAAAGTTGGTTCGAAAAATCGTTTTTGTACTTGCTGTTTTGAATATTCAAAATCTGATCTTTTATTTGCATAGAAGTCAGATCTTTCTGCAATAGAAACGGAGATGAAAAAGCTAGGAAAAATTTCGATCGATTGTAAGCAATCCCCAGCTTTTTCAAATCATCAGGCTGTATTCTTTTGAATTTTCTGGCAGAAACAATTTTTTTGGCGCTGGTAACTCCAATTCCGGGAACGCGCAGAATTAATTCTAAATCTGCGGTATTAATATCAACTGGAAACTGATGTAAATTTCGCAAAGCCCAGCCTAATTTTGGGTCAATATCAAGATCTAGATTCGGCTGATCGAAACCAACAATTTCATTTACATTAAATCCGTAAAAACGAATCAGCCAATCGGCTTGATACAATCGGTTTTCTCGAATCATTGGTACTGGAGTTCCAATTGCAGGAAGTCTGTTGTCGTAACTTATGGGTACATAACCAGAATAATAAACGCGTCGCATGTTCATTTGATCATAAAAATAATTAGCCATTCCTAAAATTTCCATATCATTTTCCTGCGTTGCGCCAATTACCATTTGCGTACTTTGTCCGGCTGGAGCAAAAATGGGAGCTTTTTTATTTAACTTTTTTTCTTCTTTGTAACCAACGATTTCATTTTTAAGATATTCCATTGGTTTTATCACGTCAGCGTGATTTTTGTCTGGCGCTAATAATTTTAAGCTTTTTTCAGTTGGCATTTCTACGTTTACACTCAAACGATCTGCATATAATCCGGCTTCTCGAATAAGATCGTCACTCGCACCCGGAATTGCTTTTAGATGAATATAACCATGAAAGTTTTCTTCTAAGCGGAGTTTCTTTGCAATTCGAACCAAACGTTCCATTGTAAAATCTGGATTATCAAAAATTCCAGAACTCAGAAATAATCCTTCGATATAATTTCTTCGGTAAAAACCAATGGTAAGATCTACAACTTCTTGAACTGTAAAAGCTGCGCGTTTGATGTCATTGCTTTTTCTGCTCACGCAATAAGCACAGTCAAAAATGCAATGATTGGTTAGGAGAATTTTGAGTAAAGACACACAACGTCCATCCTCGGTGTAAGCATGACAAATTCCATTTCCGGTGTCGCCCAATCCTTTGTTTTGATTTTTTCGCTTGTTCTGACCCGCAGACGAGGAACAAGAAACATCATATTTGGCTGCATCTGCTAAAATCGCCAGTTTTTCCATCACTCTTTCATGTACCATTTTGCCTGAATTTTAGTTGTTTTTGAAATGAAATTTAGTTCTTCAAAATTAGTGATTCAACCTAGAAATGATCTGAAAATGACTGTTCTAAATTGTATCAAATTTCAATTGATTTTAAAATCGGATGAAAAAAATAACATACCAATTTTAAAAACAGGTATAAATACGTGGTGCTGGATTTTGCAATCTTTTTATATTGCGCCTCAGTAAAAAAAAAATCGGTTATCCCCCTTAACAATTGATTTTTGACTGTAAAAAGACTTACGAGTATTAGCGCAAATTATTTAACTGAATAGCTAAAACGATGAAATTTCTAAAAGGACAAGATGTATCCTACACGGCATTGAGTGGGAGGTCTTATGAGGCAAAAGTATTAGAAAGAAAAATGGATTTCAAAAAAGGGCTTATAATAAAATCAACTTCAAAAGAAAGAGATTTTCATTATTTGATTGAAATTCAAAAAAATGGTACAACAGAAAATATTCTTTGTGCAGAAAATCATCTTAAATTATTGGAGAAGAAAAATGCAGCGTAAAAAAACGCAGCATCGAAACCTATAACTTTTTTGCTCCAATCTACTGTTTCCTGAAATCAATTCTGGTTCAGGTTTCTTTTTACGTTTTATAATGAGGATTTGAGATTCAAATAATTCTCTTTCAGTCATAAAAAAAAGCTCCAGATTTCTCTGAAGCTTCTAAGTTGAAAAAGGAAAATACTTTTAGAAATTGGTATTTACTTTTTTAGAGCGGTCTGCAATGTAAGAGATCAGCCAAATTACCTGACCTTCTTTTACAAAATATATTTTCTTTGTTCCAGAATTTGGAATACTTTCTAAACAAGTCATTAAAATATTGTTTGCAGAAATTAAATATTTTTGATCGTAAGTACTTAAAACTCTCGCAGCTTCTTTATTCGTTTTAGCAAGGGTGGTAAATTTTCCAAAATTGTTTTTCAAAATAGCATCGTAATCAATAACATCTTGTAAAGTTAAAGTAACAAAATGCTCTTTTGCATCCTCATAAAAAAGAGTAGAAAATGCCCAAACAGCACCTCCAGAAAGATATAACTTATCTTTTTTCTCTAGGGTAGGATTAGCGTCAAAAAGTGCTTTTGTTTTTTTACGAAGAGTCGGATTAAAGTCAAAAGCCTTTTCTTGGTACGTAGACATATCGTTGATCTGGCTTTTGTTAACCACCGTTTTCTCTACGGCGTCAGTAAGTGTCATGGTTCCAAAATCTAGTTCCAGCGGAATAAACTCTAATTTATTGTCTTTAAGTTCGTCAATATAACCACCTTTTGTAGTTTGTGCGCCAATGTCAAGAAGAAACGCATTAGGATAATCAACAGGAGGAATAGCCCCTTTTACTAAAGTTTTAGCTTCTTCGTTAACGTCTAAAACATCAAGTTCTTTGCTGGTTAGAGTAGCGATTTTATTTTTTAAAACATTAATATTTTTAGCATTTGCAAAAACAGGAGCGGCAACAATAAAAATGTTTTCGTCAAGCATTTTGTAATCAGTTCTTATTTTTTTTAATTGATCAACAACAATAACGCTTGTTTTGTTAATGTCTTCTGGAGTAAGTTCTCCAGTCGCGCCAATATGATCTGCAAACGGAATTCTTTCTGTCCAGAAAGAAAGAATTTTATAATCGGCTTTTTTGATGTTGTTTACGTCGATTACCGAAACTTTTATCGCTCTTCTTCCAATTTCGATTCCCGCATAAATACTTTTTTGAGAGAATAATGTGATACTAAAAAATAAATTTAAAAGAATAAAAAATAGAACTTGGGGTTTGTTTTTTTTAAGCATTGTATTTAATTATATAGGATTTGTTTTTGAATGCAGGTTTTTAAAATTGTTTTTATGTGGTATTGATATGAAAATCACAATTTTGTGTTCAAAAAAATGAGTTTCAATAGAAGATTGCAAATTTATAAAAACATTTACGAATATAAACTCAGTTTTAAAGAAAAGATATTATTTAAATGTTAAGTTTTGATTTTACGTTTGGTGATTTGTGATTTTGTATTTGAAGAGATAATGAATGTAGTTTGAATTCCTCGGCGCAGGTTTTGAAATTTACTAATGATAAGCAACTTGTAAATTCAAATTTTGAATCTCTGTTGTAGTAAAAATATTTCATATATTGGCTTCTGAAAATCAATCAAATCACTTCATCAATCAAATCAATCAAAATGAAAAAACAGGTATTTCTATTTTTTACAGCTTTACTCTTTACGGGTATTATTTCGGGTCAAGAGTTACAGAACTTTTTTTCGACACTTGAAAAAAATAATCTCTTTAACGGCAGTGTTTTAATTTCTAAATCAGAGAAAAATATTTTTTCAAATTATTACGGATATTCTAATCTCGAAAAGAAAGAAAAAATAAATGACAAGTCTCAATTTCCAATTGCATCCATATCAAAAACATTCACTTCAACAGCTGTTTTGCAGCTCAAACAAAAGGGGAAATTAAATATTGATGATCGAGTTCAAAAGTATCTTCCGGATTTTCCGTATCCAAATGTTACTATTAGGCATCTACTAAGTAATACTTCTGGATTGGCGCAATATTACCGTCTATTTGATAATTTGATAAAGGAAAAACCAGAAAAAAATATTAGTAATGAAGATATTATACCGGCATTAATTGAAAATAAAACACCGCTTTCATTTTCACCTGGTGACAAATTTGAATATAATAATGTGAATTTTTGTCTTGCAGCATTAATAGTAGAAAAAATAACCGGAATTAGTTTTAGAGATTATTTAGAAAAAAACATTTTCGGACCTGCAAAAATGAAAGATTCATTTCTACCTAAAAACAGAAGAATTAAAGAACTGAATCAAGTACAATTGTATACTTATCCAAACTTTTATTCTACAGACGTAGTGAATGTTTTAACTTTAAAAGATGCTCTTTTAATAGATGAGAAAAGCAATTTTTATGGAAGTGGCGGCATTGTGAGTACAGCTTTAGATTTGCAGAAATACCAAAAAGCATTATTCAGTTATCAGCTTTTGAACAAGAAAGAATTAGAAGAAGCGCTGACACCAAGTAAACTTAATGATGGAAAAATTGCTTCTTATCGTGCAGACGAAAAAGAGATAGCTTACTGTTTAGGCTGGCAGACTTATACCAATGAAAACAACGAAAAAATAGTTTTTCATGATGGATTTAATACTGGACTTACCTCAATGCTGATGCATAATAGTACTAAAAACAATACTGTTGTTTTATTGTCTAATACTGCAAATCCAGTTTTTCCTATAGCTACTGCAGCATTGAAAATAATGGATAACAAGCCTTATAAAATGCCTTTGCAGAATCTTTCGAGAATCTATGGAAGTTTGCTTGAAAGTGGGAGTAAAGAAAAAGCAAATCAATTAATTGAAGTGTATTTAAAAAATCCAGATACTTACGAGGCAACAGAAAGAGATTTTAATAGACTGGGTTATCAATTTCTGAGGCTTCAAAAAAATGAAAATTCATTAGAAACATTCGTTGCGGCGACTTTAATTTTCCCAAAAAGTTCAAATATTTTTGACAGTTATGGCGAGGCTTTACTTAAATCTGGTAAAAAGGAAGAAGCAGTTAAAATGTATCAAAAATCTATTGAATTAGATCCTGCCAATGAAAATGGTAAAAAGGTGTTAAAAGAACTGCTTTGATAATTTATTAAAGAATCTCTAAAGAGCTTTTTTCCATAAAAAAGCTTTCATTAATGTGCCGTTTAAAAAGTAAAATCCTTATTCAATAATGAATAAGGATTTTTGTTTATTAGATTTTAGAAAAAGAAATAACCAACAGATACTTGAAATGCTCTATTTTTATTTTTAAAAGAAGAATTATCCACATTATTAACATCAGTTAATCCAAGATTATATCTTACACCAAAATTAAGTCCGTTTTCCAGTTTATAGCCTAAACCAAAATTAACGCCGAAATCAAAAGTGTTAAACGAATCTTTTACGTTTGTCTTTTCGTTTTTAGCCGAAAGTAAAAAGCCTGCTTGCGGTCCAGCTTCTAGACTAAATCCTTTTGTTACATAATATTTTCCCATTAAAGGAATGTTCAGATAATTTAAGGCAACAATATTATCACCTAAACTATAGCCCTGACGAGAAAACATAATTTCTGGTTGAAAAGAGAATTTTTCAGAAAGTGGAATTTCTGATACAACACCAATATTTTGTGATGTTACATAATCAATTTTTTCGGTGTTTTTTCCGGTCACAGTTGAGAAGTTTAGACCTCCTTTTACACCAAATTTAATTTCTTGTGCATTAACATTTGCAAATCCTAAAACTGTAAAAACAGCTAGTACTAAAATTTTTTTCATAATGATTGATTTGAATTATTTGAGGCCAAAATTCAGATAACAAGAATTATAAAAGGTTTCAAAAGCTTAAAAATGGATAAATCGGTACCTATTTACTGGTGTTTTTGTACTCATTTGGCGTTAGGCCAGTGCTTTTTTTAAAAGCTTTATAAAAAGTTGTTTTAGAAGTAAAGCCAGATTCTAATCCCATTGCCAATAAATTGTAGTTTTCATATTCAGAATTTGAAATCATTTTCTTTACAGCTTCAACTCGATATTGATTAATGTAATTGGAAAAATTATCTTCGGTAATTGTATTTATAATTTGAGATAGATATCCCGCGCTTATTCCTAATTGTGCTGCAACTTTTTCTCTGTTTAATGTACTATCAGTATATATGTGCTGTTCCTTACAAAGCAATTCTAGTTTTTGAAAATACAGATTATCTCCCGTTATAGATTCTCGGTATTCTTCTCGGCTGTTATCTTCTACAATTTGTATGTTGGAATAAGAAATCGTCAAATCGTTGTTTAGAAAATTATAGACAGCATCTTTATTTTTGGCCAATTTGTATTTGTAAATGCCCACATAAGCCGTCCAATGAATTATAAATGTTGCCGCTAAAGCCACTCCGCTCATCGTCAAAGAAATATCTGATTGAAAAAACTGTCCAACCATATAGGTAATTAGCCAGACAAGTAAAACCAAATGCATCATAGTTAATAAGGTAAGAACCCATTTTTTCTCTTCAGGATTCTTTAAATGCTTTATCATAAAATAGGAATAAAGAGGCGGCAATAGAATAGTGACTACAGCCAATAAAAGCTGAATGATTCTAAGTATATTGATTACTGGAATAAAGGACTCAGGAATTTTATAAAGTCCTAGTACAATGTCAAGATAGACTGCAATATTAAGAGTGGTGGAATAAGCAAAGGGAATATAACACCAATACGTTTTTTGTCTTTTTTTTACCTCATCGTCAATACGATTTATAATAAACAGAAATGTGAAAACTGGTAAAAGAAATATCCAGTCAATAATGTCTATCAATCGGAATATAGGATGTGATTTAAATACATCTTCCATTTCAAAAACGTAATTCAGTAAAATGATAGAAAGTGCAAATAATAAGTACGCCAGATATTTATTAGAAGTACTATTGAATAGAGAAAACTTTAAAATAATGAAACCTAACATTATTCCCTGAAAAACCGCAATATTTATAAGTGTGGTGTAAATCACTTTTGTTGTATTAGTTGTTTGCTTTTGGGATTCTTTACTTTAAAATATGGCTTATTTCATACGAATTAACAGGGCGAATTTATAGTAATGCAAATCAATTTCTCAACTGATTAAGAAATGATTAACTAAAATGAATTTTAATTTTCTTATTAAGCAGTTGAAAAACTTTTGCTTAACGTGCTGATTTATAATAGTATTTGGTTGAAAAATTTTGAATTTCATTAACTGGGAATTTTATAACATCTGCTTGAAATTAAATACTTTACAGTCTTATGTCATTTGTACCTTTATTATGAAGCTAAATATTCACATAAAAAAAATAAAGTTATGGCAGAAATTAAAATAGAGAAAAAAAAGCCAATTTGGCCATGGATCGTAGCAGTGCTTTTAATTGGAGCGCTAGTTTATTTTGTCTTTTTGAGAGATGATCAAGTGAGAAACGACAGCAATACAGAAATTGAAAGTGTTTCTGGTACAGATAGTACGGCTGTAGGCCAATAGGCAGATAGCCAGAGAAATATAATTTATAAAATTAGAAAAGACATGGATAAAGAGAAAAATTTATACAGACTAGATGAACTTACTGATTATAAAGTAGCTTCAAATTACTCTGACGTAAGAGGATGGAAAATAGTAGACGCAGAAAACCGCACCATAGGTAAAGTTGATAATTTATGGGTAAATAAAGACATGCAGCGCGTCGTTTATCTTGACGTGAAAGTAGATAAAGCACTAATTGACGACCACCGTAATGAAGTGCATGATACGATAGCAAATGACGGTGCAAGAGAATTTATGTACAAAGAAGGAGACAGTCATTTGATCATTCCAATCGGTTCTGTTAACATTAATACAGATACAAAAATTGTGATGGCCAACAGTATTGGATATGATACTTTCAGAAAAACAGGCAGATACAATACACAGCATAATTTTGATAGAAATTATGAAAGAAGCGTGTTAAGATCTTATTATGACGATGAAGAATTTCGATCAGGATCAGATAACGACGACGACGCTTTCTACAGCAGAAGAGAATTTGATAATCGCTAATCAGATTTTAAAATAAAAAAGATATAAGATCAGACGTTTCAGAATGTCTGGTCTTTTTTTTTATTTAGTTAAAAGAAGTATTTAGGATTTTGTTGATATAATTTTCTATGAGAATGTTGTGGAGTAATTTGTAAATCAGATCGTATTAATTGTCATTTTATTTGGTTTTAATTGTAGTTCTTTTAACACTAAATCAAATGAATAAAATCTAGTTTCGTCAAATAAAATTTAGACAGTAGACTGAAACAATTTTTACGAATCTTCAAATACATACGATATAGCTTGATCTTTACTCTATTTTTTAACACAGCGATTTTTCAAGGAATAGTTCTTGGAGCAATTATTTTAAAATCACCCTTATTTAAAAGTAACGCCAATAAATACTTGGCTTATGCAATATTTTCGCTTTCTATTCTTATTGCAAATCTTGTTTTTGAAATCATTGATATTTACAAAACAATGCCTTTGCTACATTTTCTTGACGATGTCGAATGGGCGTTTCTCTTTCCCGTTTTGATCTTTATGTTTGTTATACATCAGGTAAATCATCCAATCAGAAACTCAAAAAAAATTCGATGGCTTTATGTTCCGTTTTTATATTCGGCCGTTTCAAATGTTTTCTATGATTGCGATGCTGTGGCGCATCTTTTTACAATACCAGAGTTTCTTAAAAATACTTTAGAAACCATTGGAAACTTTGATTTTTATATCATTCTGTTATTCATGCCTTTCATGGCGGTTTATACTTTTAGTTTTATTAAATTTTCTAAAGATAAACAGGAAAAAAAATGGATCACTTTTTTATGGTTTCTAGTTTATACATTAATGTTATCCTGGAGTACGGCAATATTAATAGCATTGTTTTTTGAATATGATGTTTCATATTTTATGCAGATTCTGGCTTTGTTTGCTACATTTTTGATTCATTACACAGCCTATTACGGCGTATTCAGATATAGACTTGCCGACAATAAAAAAGGAATAGAAGAATTATTAAATGAAAAGATTTCAGTCGATGCTGAGGTAATTGCCGAAGAAGTAATTCTTAAAAAAGGCAGTGATACAAATGCTTTAGATCTATTTACAAAAGAAAATCCTTATTTCAGAAAATTGGAAATACTTTGCGAAGAACATCAGATATACAGAGATGCCAATTTAAACCGAGAAAAAGTAGCAGAACAGCTCGGAATAAGTGCGGGATATGTTTCGCAATTGGTCAATATGATTACTGGAGATAACTTTGCCAATTACATAAATAATTATCGAGTAGAAGCAGTGAAAAAAATGATTCTTGATTCTGATTATGAAAACTACAGCTTGCTGGCAATTGGATTAGAATCTGGTTTCACTTCGAAAACTACATTTCACAACGCATTCAAAAAATCAACAGGAATGACACCAAACGGCTTCCGAAATACCAACAAATAAGTTCGGATTTCTTCAAACTTAAGGTATTTGGACTTTTTAATTTTTTAATCCATTTAGTTTTGGCGATGATAAACTTAATCATCTCAATTTTTTGTGCGTGTTAGAAAAAGGATTGACTCTGTTAAACATCAAATAATTACTTATACATATTTGTCGAAAAGTAAACTATGGAAGATTAAATCGAATAGGGAATACGATAATTAAAAAAAATAAAAGAAATGATTAAAGTCACGACGATATCAAAAATTCTAAAAAACGAATGTGCAACTAATAATTTTTCTTTCACTATTTTTATAGACGATTTATATAATTTGAAAACAATTTTATAATCAAATCCGAGTAATGATTTAATTGATCTTACTGAAAAGTAAATTACTGTTATATCCTAGGAGTGGCTTTAACTTAATAACACCAGCTGTTTTATTATGATGTTATAATCAAACAAAAAAACTCAAAAAACTATGTACAGATTTTTATTTGTTTTTATAATATTTTTTTCTTGCACCAATGGAAAAAATAATTCTAAATCTACTGAGAATTTAAATGCTATTAAATCAAAAATGATGATGATAGAACTTGAAAAATATTTAAAGCGCGCTGATGAAGTGACTAATAACGAAGTAAAAGAATATTATATAAATTTCTATAAAGATGGCAACGAATGTCTTTTTGAAATCAATTATGAGAACCAATTATATAGTCTTGAGAACATAAAATCAAATGATGAATATTTGAATATTAAAGGTAAAAGAATCTTTTTTAATGGACTAAATTTATTTTGCACTAAAGACCTTATAAATTCGAAGTTCCTAAATAAAGGAGAAGCTAACATTGTAAAAAATGGTAAAAAATATAAATATGGTGATGATTTATTCCAACTATATTCAATAACTGGAAATGGCAAAATCAGAAGGCTTGCAAAAGCATAAAGTCCAATTTATAACGGCTACTTCTACAGGTATTTAAACAAACAAAAAAAGCTCCAGATTTCTCTGAAGCTTTTTGTCTTAGTAGCGGGAACAGGACTCGAACCTGTGACCTTCGGGTTATGAGCCCGACGAGCTGCCTACTGCTCTATCCCGCGATGTTTCGGGTGCAAAGATACGCCGATTTTTTAGAAATCCAACGAAAACTTTAAAAAATGTTTTATTTTCTGTATTGAGTTGATATGACTACCTTTGCACTTTAAAATATTATGCAAATGTCACATAAAGCAGGTTTTGTAAACATTATCGGAAATCCAAATGTTGGAAAATCAACATTGATGAATGCTTTCGTTGGAGAAAGATTATCAATTATTACATCTAAAGCGCAAACTACACGTCATAGAATTCTAGGAATTGTAAATGGAGAAGACTTTCAATTGGTTTTGTCTGATACTCCCGGAATTATCAAACCCGCGTATGAAATGCAGGAATCGATGATGAATTTCGTAAAATCGGCTTTTGAAGATGCTGATATTTTAGTTTATATGGTTGAAATAGGAGAGCAGGATCTTAAAGATGAGGCTTTCTTTAATAAAATTATTCATGCTAAGATTCCAGTTTTATTACTATTGAATAAAATTGATAATTCGAATCAGGAACAATTAGAAACTCAGGTTGCTTTTTGGAAAGAGAAAGTGCCAAATGCAGAAATTTTCCCAATTTCGGCTTTGCAGAATTTCAACGTTCCAGAAGTTTTCGGCAGAATTATCGAATTATTGCCAGAATCTCCAGCTTATTATCCAAAAGATCAATTAACAGATAAACCAGAACGTTTCTTTGTAAATGAAACGATTCGTGAAAAAATCTTATTGAATTACAGTAAAGAGATTCCGTATGCAGTAGAAATTGTAACAGAAGAGTTTTTTGAAGATGAAAAAATAATCAGAATCCGTTCTATTATTATGGTAGAACGCGAAACGCAAAAAGGAATCATCATCGGTCATAAAGGTGCAGCGCTGAAAAAAGTAGGAACTGATGCCCGTGCCGATTTAGAAAAATTCTTCGGAAAACAAATTCACATTGAACTAGTTGTAAAAGTGAATAAAAACTGGAGAAGTAATGCTAATATGTTGAAGCGTTTCGGGTATAATCAGTAAAAAAAAGAGTTTTCAGTCACAGTTTACAGTCTCAGTCTCAGTTTGAAAACTGTGACTGAGACTGTAAACTGAGACTAATATAAAAGGAAACATCTCTAAAAACGAAAATGTTCTTGAAACCGAGATGGCCTAGCCCAGATAGGAGCGACATCCTTTTTCTGGTCTCGTTTTTTTCTAACGAGACCAGGAAAAGATATAGCGGATAGCTGGAAATAGCTCCTGAAAATTACCAAAAATTAATAAAAAACTTAGGTACGTAGAAACTTAGCGACTTAGCAACTTTTTTTAACTACCTTTGCAAAAAATTAAAACAAAGCATTTTGGATTACAAGTGTTAGGTTTTTAAGGAATTAAAAATCTAAAATTTATAATCTGAAATCTAAAATTCAAAAAAATGAATAATAACATTGTTGCGATAGTAGGAAGACCTAATGTGGGGAAATCGACCCTTTTTAATAGGCTGATACAAAGAAGAGAAGCTATTGTAGATTCAGTATCTGGGGTTACCCGTGATAGAAACTATGGTAAAAGCGAGTGGAACGGAAAAGAGTTTTCTGTGATTGATACTGGAGGATACGTTCGCGGATCTGATGACGTATTTGAAGGTGAAATCCGTAAGCAGGTTGAACTTGCTATCGACGAAGCCGATGTTATTATTTTTGTGGTTGATGTTGAAGAGGGTATTACGCCAATGGACGAAACGGTTGCAAAATTACTTCGAAAAGTAACAAAACCAGTTTTATTGGCTATAAATAAGGTTGATAACGCAATGCGTGAGAAAGATGCGGTTGAGTTTTATAATCTTGGTTTAGGAGATTATTATACTTTCGCAAGTATTTCAGGAAGTGGAACTGGAGATTTATTAGATGCTTTAATTAAAGCATTTCCAGAAAAGCCAGAGGTTGAGGTTAAGGAAGATTTGCCACGTTTTGCAGTTGTAGGTCGTCCGAATGCTGGAAAATCTAGTTTTATCAACGCATTAATTGGTAAAGATCGTTATATCGTAACAGATATTGCAGGAACAACTCGTGATGCAATTGATACGAAGTTTGACCGTTTTGGTTTCGAATTTAACTTGGTCGACACTGCGGGAATTCGTCGTAAGGCTAAAGTTAAGGAAGATTTAGAATTTTATTCTGTAATGCGTTCTGTTAGAGCAATTGAGCATGCAGATATTTGTATATTGGTTATCGACGCAACACGCGGATTTGAAGGTCAGGATCAGAGTATTTTCTGGCTGGCAGAAAAAAACCGTAAAGGTGTTGTAATCTTGGTAAACAAATGGGATTTGGTTGAAAAAGATACCATGTCTACAAGAGATTACGAAGAAAAAATCAAAAAAGAATTAATGCCTTTTACAGATGTGCCAATTTTATTCGTTTCGGCATTGACAAAACAGCGTTTGTTGAAAGCTTTAGAAGCTACAGTTCAGGTTTTTGAAAACAGAAAACAAAGAATTGCAACTTCAAAATTCAACGAATATATGTTGAAAGTGATTGAAGCATATCCGCCGCCAGCGACAAAAGGTAAATATGTAAAGATTAAATATTGTATGCAGCTGCCAACGCAGACGCCTCAGTTTGTGTTTTTTGCCAACATGCCTCAATATGTAAAAGAACCTTATAAAAGGTATCTTGAAAATAAGATTCGAGATAATTGGGATTTTTCTGGAGTTCCAATCGATATTTATATCAGAGAAAAATAAAATAAAAAGTCCCCGTAAATGGGGACTTTTTTATGTTTGGACTGCACATAATTACAGGTTTGATTTTTTTATTGGCATTATATTTGAATAAATGTGAAAAATACAATTAAACCTTTTGTGTTTTTTTAAGTCTTAATGCTCTAACCAACCTAAATTTATGACCAAATTAATTTCTTACTTATTGCTTTTTTTCCTTTTCGTTTCGGCTGCAAATGCACAAAACGATATTACTGTTAAAGGTACAGTGCTTGATGTCAATACACAATTGCCTTTAGAACTTGCCACTGTTTATTTTACAACCGTAAAAGATTCTACTGTAATTGAGTACGCTACTACAGACAAAAACGGTGCTTTTAGAATGAATGTTAAAAAATTTGATAAACCTGTATTCTTAAAAGTGAATTACATGGGATATCAAACCTATTATGAAGAATACAAAGGACTTACAGAAAGTAAGGATTTTGGAAAGCTTTATTTAATAGAAAATGTAAACGCTTTAAATGATGTCGTTATTAAAACGGAAGCTGCACCAATAACGATTAAAAAAGATACCTTAGAATTTAATGCCGCTTCATACAAAGTTCGTCCAGATTCTAATGTCGAAACATTATTAAAGCAACTTCCTGGTTTTGATGTCGACAATGACGGCAAAATTACCGTCAACGGAAGAGAAGTCAATCAGGTATTGGTAAATGGAAAAACATTTTTTGATAAAGATGGCGCCATTGCCATTAAAAATCTTCCAGCAGATATTATAAAAAAGATTCAGGTTTCTGATTTTAAAACCAAAAAAGAAGAACTTTCAAAACAAGAATCTACTTCAGATTTTTCTAGTATCAATATTACAATTGATGAAAAGAAAAACAAAGGATATTTTGGTAAAGTCATGGGCGGTTATGGTACCGATGATCGTTATGAAGCAAACATCAACTTAAATTATTTTAATAATAAGCAGAAAATCAGTTTGCTGGCTTCTTCTAATAATATCAATTCAACTGGTTTTTCTATGGATGATGTTTTTGATAATATGGGTGGCGGACGAAATAGCAGTGGAAGAGGAGGAGGAGGAGGAGGTTCTAATTCTGGAGGCGGAAGAGGAATTACACAATCCAATTTAGTGGGGCTAAACTATTCTGATGACTGGACTCCAAAATTATTAGCGATGGGAAGCTATAATTTTTCTAATACAGTCAATAAAAATGACAGTAAGTCTAACGAAGTTATTTTTCAGCCAACTGGAAACAATATAACACAAAGTGATTCTAAATCTAGAAATGAAAGTACGGGTAACAATGCCAACTTTGAGTTAGAGTATAGATTAGATCCAAAAACACGAATTGTTATTGCGCCAAAGATAAATCAGTCACGAACAAATGGTATTTCTAAATCGTCAAGTTCTGCAGAGGATGAAAACGGAAATGCGCTGAATAAAAGTGAATCAAGCTCGTTTTCTGAAGGTACAAATACCAATTTTGCGAACACAATCAATTTTAATAGAGCTTTTGATCGAAAAGCCCGCAACTTAAGTTTTGGTTTTACAAATAATAATACAGACAGCGATTCTGATGCTTTGAATATTTCTGAAACTATTTTTTATGTGGGTAATACGCCAAATGATTCTAGAAATCAGAAATCAAAAAAGAGAGCTATAAGCGATTCTTATTCGGCAGATATTGAATATACAGAACCTATAACCGACTCTTTACGAGTAAGAATTGGTGCCGATTTAGATTGGAGAAGTACAAGTAATGACCAAAAAACGTTCAATTTTAATGACGGTACTCAAGATTATACTGATTTTGACTTGAGGTTTAGTAATTATACAAGTTCAATTCAAAATTCGGTTACGCCAAAAGTTGGAGTTACTTTACAGAAAAATAAATTTACTGTAAATCTAGACAGCCGAACTTCAATTGTAAATTTTGAGAATTATTCATTTTATAATAACGTAGCAACAGACTTAAGTAAAAAATATGCACTGCCTTTTGCAACGGCTTTACTGCGTTATAAATTCAGTCGTTCTAAAAATTTGTCATTCAAATATGATTATTTAAATGCATTGCCTTCTGCTAATCAGTTAATGCCAATTGTAAATCTAAATAATCCGTTGAACACTATTATTGGTAATCCTGATTTGAAACCGATTGAAAAAAACAGCGTTAATTTTCAATTTAGAAATTACGATTTCAGATCTCGTTCTGGATATAGTTTTAACTTAAAAGGAGATTATTACAATAATGATATTGTTTCTATTTCCAGCTTTCTTGAAGGTGGAAAAAAGGAAACTACCTACACTAATATTTCAGGAGTTTACAATATTTCTTTAGGTGCAAACTGGAATCAGGCAGTTAAGTTTGATGCGCACACTATTCGATATGGCTTAGGTTTGAGTGGGAATTATTCTTTTGATAAAGGATTTACAGATCAGGTTTTATACAATTCTAAATCTGTTGGAGTTACTCCAAAGGTATATATGTCTTATGATTACGGAGAAGTGTTGACAATTGCACCATCATACAATTTGTCGTACAGTCAGTCTAAATATGAAAATTATTTATTAGGTCTTACCTCAAATGTCGTACACCGATTCAATGTACAAACAACCACATATTGGCCGGAGAATTTAGTGTTCGGAAATGACTTCGGATATACTTACAATTCAAATCTTTCTGATGATTTTAGAAAAGATTTTTTCCTTTGGAATACTAGTTTGTCCTACGGATTTTTAGATAAGAAATTATATGCAAAAGTGAAAGTGTATGATGTTTTAAATCAAAATCAGAGCGCAACAAGAACAATTTCAGCAACATCGATTCGTGACGAAGAAAATACAGTTTTAAAACGTTACGTAATGTTTTCTCTAGCCTATAAAATTGGAAACTTTACAGAAAGTAAAAAAGGAGGAAACCGAGAGAGAAGATCTTAGTTTGGGTGTAAAGTAAAAACGCTAAGCGTTTAGATCAAATGGTTACTTTGATTTAAACGCTTTGATGTTTTTAGATTTAAAAATAATTCGAGGCTAGGTATAATTTCCGTTTCTAAAAACATAATATTTTGTTGATCTTGATTTTTACGAGTAACAAAATTACTAATAGGAATACTTTTTTTAGAAGCGTTTCTTTTATTTGTCAATTCATAAGTATAACACATATTTTCAGAAACAGTGATGATGCTATAGATATTGCTCAGATCGATTAATTTTTTTCTGCCCAATGGTGTAACTTTAATTAGCGAGTCATCAGATTTATCAAAAATTAGGAGCGTTTTGTCTGTTATGAATAATTTATAAATTCCCAACGATATACTAAACGCGCCGACAAATAAACCAAGTCCCATACTAAAAAGGTTTAGAATATGTAAAACGATATCTGCTATTGCGATAATCGCTCCAAAGATAAAATACCCATAAGTATTTGATTTGTTGTATAAATAGGGCTCATAGGAGATTTTTTGTTCTGATTTTTTGAAATTATAAAAATTGCTCATGCTAACTAGATTTATTTATCATGTCCTCTATTTCTTCACTAATAATTCTTATTTTTTTAGCAGAAACATTTTGTCCTAATAAAATTTGTTTTTCTTTTCCATTTTTTAAAAAATGCAATTTAAAAGAATTTCCAACTTTGATACCACTTGAGTGATGTGCATTTTCAACTGCTCCTCCTTCGTAATCTTTAAAAGTATATTCCTGTTTTGAACTTAAAAAGTTAGAAGAATAGATCATTATTTTTTTTGAAGGATAAATGATAAATTTTCGAGTATGTTTTAGGAAAATAATTGCGGCAAATAAAAAAACAATTAAACTTAAGAACAATAATGTTTTATCTCCGCTGCTTATTGCGAAAAATGCTTTTAATAAATATGCTCCTAGTAAAAAAAGCCCTCCACCAATAATTATTGTTGAAAGAGTCCCTTGTTTTTTTAGTTCGTATCCTTTGTCGTCTGTTTGAATAAATTGTTGGTACATAATTATTAATTTTAATTTTTAAATTAATTGTAAACTTGAATGAATATTAAAATATCTAGCATGATATTTTTAATATTTGTAGCAATCAAATAATTTGCAAAATTCTTAAAAATGAAAAAAAGAAGAAGCCTCTAAAAGTTTTAGAAATAATAAATAAGGGTTTTTCTTGTTGAGAATTGAGAAGTAATTATTAGAACTTTAAAAATCTAAAATTTTCGATTAATTCGATGATAAACTGTAAACCTAATAATATCACGATCATAAAAATCTACACCGCTGGAACGTCTCTGAAAGTTTTTGAGATATCCCAGTTCTAAACCAATATTTGGTGTAAAGTGATAACGTAAAGCAGCGTAAATTCGGTTTTGGTCGAAAGTGTTTTTACGATTGTCTTTTCCGTAGTTGAATAGAATTTCGTCAGAAATAGTAGCTTTTAGACTGCTTTGTTCTTTTTCCCAAATTGTAAATGTAGATTGTAAACGATATCTAAATCTATAAGCAAATGAAAATTCATTAAGAAGTCCGTTTTTATCTGCTTTTTGAATAAATCGCTCTTCTAACTGAAAACGATTATGAAATGTAATTTTGGCAATATCGTTAATAAGTGTTAGATCTTGCTGTGCTCTGTATTCTGGAATTGAATAATCAGGATCAACATTTGGATTTTGCGTATTGACATTAAAATAAGCAAATCCGCCACCAAAATCCATCATTTTTGTCGCGCGATAACGGCCTTGAGTTCGTATTACAAAAAGATTTTCATGAACAGGATTAATAAAACTTCGATTGTCAAACTCAGAATGAATCGCCCATTTTTCACTTAAAGGCAATATATTATAATAACGAATCCAAGTCAGTGTCTGCTGCTCTGTTTTCTTTATATTTTGCGCTGTTAGAGCATGACTTACAATCCCTAAAATAAGTAATAATCTGAAAATCTTCATTAAGCCGATACATTCAAGCTGCGAATATATACAACCAGAATTGATTTAAAGTACAATAAAATTTGTTTTTAGATGCTATTTTGTGATTTCTGAATTCAAAAAAGCGAGATGCAGTTTCAACTACATCTCACCTTTGTTATTATCAATTTAATTCAGCATTTATTTATTGAATAATTCTGATGCATTTACATTTTGACGTTGCGTTTCTGACGCCATTTGCCATTCATGTTTTTGAAGACCAAAATTAGAACCAATTACATTTCCAGGAAAAGTACTTAGTCCATTGTTATAATCTGTAATAGATGCACTTAAATAACGGCGTCCAGCAGCTATTTGTTCTTCAGATTCGTTCCAGCTGTATTGCAGATCACTAAATTGTGAGCTTGCTTTTAAGTCAGGATAATTTTCTACCTGCAGCATGATTTGTTTCATCATCTGGCTCGCTTCGCTGTCTGCAGCATATTCTGTTTTATTTGATTTTAATTCACGCAGTTGTGTTATTTTTTCTAATACATCTTTTTCGTAATTGGTATATTGTTTTACAATTGTTACTAAATTAGGAATAAGGTCACTTCGTTTAATAAATAAAGCATCTAAAGACGAAAACGCATTCTGAATTTGATTTTTTCTCTTATTTAATGAGTTGTAAATAGAGATGATATAAAGTATTAATGCGAAAGTAATAATAGTAATAACTAAAAATAGTGTTGACATAACTTGATAGTGTTAAATAATTATTTTCTCCAAATATTGATGTTCAGTTTCAGATCATCAATAATTGAAAATTGCTTGTGTAAATCTTCATAAAATGAGATTAATAAATCAGAATTCAATTTGGTTGTTAATCCGGTTTCAAATTTATTTTCTCCATTATTATTAGCAACGATCACTTTATTATTGGTAAAAAACATAAATAGATTTCCTTTTGCTTTACCAGCGATATCTTTAATATTCTGCATAGTAGTTGGAGTTAAAATATATCGTGCGTCGATTTGGTCGTCAGCATAAACGTCAAACATTTTTGAGAATTCAGGATCTTCCAACATTATTTTGTTTGAAGGCTTAATAATATTTGAAGAAAAATAATTATTGGTAATAAATCCTGTAATGCCGCTTTTTGGGCAAACTACAATATGCGAATTGAATGTTTTGTTGAATTTTGCAATGAAAAATTGACCAGTAAAAACCCTGTCTGGCCCTTGATTTTTTAAACGGATAGTAGGAGTATAGGTGATGTTTAAATCGCAATACTGAAAAGGCACTCCGTTATGACTGCCCAGAATTTGGTCATTTCCTGTAATGTCATAATGTTTTTCTTTAAGTATCCCTATTTCGTAAATGTCTTTTGCTCCAATATAACCATGTTCTACATATTGAAAAGAAGGATTAATAAAAGCGATCATTTGCTTGAATATGCGCTCTTTAAATGTAGTGTAGTCTTCTCCTGAATCTCCGATTTTTTGATATTTTTTCTTCATCATCGGAACGTAAACCAAATAGATAAAATCAAAAAGGAGTCCAAAACCAATAATGTAATAAATAAACGTAGAGTTTCCATTGTATGGATCAGTACTGTTATTTTGTGCTGTGAATATTGAAGTGAAGTTAAACAGCATAAATCCTCCAACAATTAGGACACAAAAAACAAGAGATATATTAAAAAGACCTAAGCCTGTTTTTCGGCTCGTTTCCATTTTTTCCAATATAGGAGCTAATTCTTTATTGGCAAATGTTTTAAATTCAGCAACTGTTTTTAGAGCCACAGGCTGAGAAGTTTCGATTATAGAATCGTTGTTCAGATTTGCTTTTAGTTCATTAACTTGATTTATATTGGCGCCACTTAGTAATACTTTAAAATCTGGCTCAATACTTATAGGTACAGGTAAAATGTAGTGCTCACCTTCTAATGAAAAAGCAACAAAATGTATAGGAAATAATCTGGCTTTAATTTTGCCTATTGGTAATGTTATTTTGTGTTCTGTATATTGTGTTATAGCAGAAGCCTTTTTTCCATTATTCAAATGATTAAATAGCTGTTCGATTAACAAATGACGATTATTAAGTGCTTTTATCTTTTTAAATGTTTGTATTCCAAATCCGATAATAAGCGCAGGAATAATAAATTTGTAATATACAGGAGTCGTTCCAGTGAAAGTTCTCGAATAAATATTGTATAAAATAGTGATCACCAAAATACCAATTACAGCATTAATAGCATAGGCGTAAAGCGTCAATTTTTTATCACGATCATGTTCTTGTAAAAGAATCTCTTGTATTTTATTATTGTTCATTTATTATTGTCTTACTTTTCTTTTAATTAATCTGCAGGCATTGCAAAATTCTTTTTAGAACTGCAGAGCTTTAATGAGTTTTTGCAAAAGAACTTTATTATTTAAAAAGTATATTGCCTTGCAAGTCTTTAAAATAACAGAATAAGACAAAATTTTTGATTTGGAAAAAGGGCAAATTGGGTCTTGTGTTTATAAATAATAAAAAAAAACCGGGACAAGTAGTTAACTTGTCCCGGTTGATATTCTAATTATAATTGAACTCTTATAGAGAGTATTTCAGTGTAACACCGTAAGTTCTTTGGTCGCCTAAAACTCCGGCATATTGTCCAGCATTTCCACCCGCAGGCAACAATTGCTCATAGTAATCCTTATTTAAAAGGTTTCTGCCCCAAAACTGAACAGATAATCCTTGCGAAGCACGGAAACCTAAACGAGCATTGAAAATAGCATATCCTTGTACCACTAAATATTTTGAAGCAGAAGGACTTGATGAAAATTCAGAACGAGCGTAAGAGTCAACGGCTACGAAAATTTTTCCTGAATTTCCAAAGAATCTTGCATTGTCAGACAATTCACCACCTAATGATCCTGCCCATCTTGAAGCGCCTGGAAGTGCAGATCCAGAAACATCTTTGAAAGATACCGCAGATCCAGTTTCTTCTAACGGAAGTGGTGCATTCGTAAATTTTACATATTTTCCATCTGTGTAAGTTGCGGCACCATTTATAGTTAAATGCTGGTTTACTACAAAACTTGCATCCATTTCTACACCTTGAACTTGTACTTTATCCGCATTGGCAAGATAACCACGGTTTACACCCAATTCAGCTGCTTGCACGTTTGTTTGAAAATCTTTAATATCTGTTTTAAAGAATGCCAAATTGAAAATTGAATTTCTGAAAGGAGAAGTTTTTACACCAACTTCATAGTGATACACTTTTTCAGGTTTGATAACTGCTAGTTCTAATAGAGGCTGTCCAGCTGAATTTGTTGGAAGACCTGCAACGTTTACACCAACAGGTTTGTAACTTTTTGCAAAAGTTCCGTAAGCATTAATTTTATCAGAAGCTTTAAAAGTAACTGTTATGTTTCCAGAAAAATCGGTATTGTCAATAGCAGAATCAAATGCTTGATCCGAATATACTTGTTTTTTTAGGGCAAGTAATGCTGGATCTGTTGTTTGTAAACCTCCATAAGTCGTACGAGCATAATGAGCGTCTTTTTTATCAAAATTATAACGTAAACCTGGTAAAACATGTAAGCGTTTTGTAATTGCCCAGTCAATCTGACCAAAAACTGCAGCGCTTGACGCTCTAATGTTTGCATCCGTTTTAATTCCGTATCCTTCAAAAAGTCCTGGAGTTTTCCATAAAGCGCTGGTTGAACTTTGTGCAAATCTCCATTGCGCGCTTCCAGATTCTTCGGTACCATCAGTTTGTGAAGTTTGATCAATAAAGAAAACTCCCGCAACACCACTAATATTAGACGCCAACTGACCTGCGTAACGTACTTCTTGTGTAATTTGAGTTTGTCTCGTTGGATTTTGAGATTTTGCCAAAACTTGTAATCCTGTAAAATCTCTATCATTTGATGGATCCCAGTTCCAAAAACGCCATGCAGTTGTTGAAGTAAGAGTTCCGCCTCCAATTTTTGTGTCAATATTAAAAGAGAAACCTCCCATATCTTGATTAGAACGCCATGGAGTATCTTGATCTATTTTACGATCAAATGCATTTTGGCTTGGAAGCTGATAATTTAAATCTTTTATAATTGCATCAAACTGACGGTAAGCAGCTCTTTGCGTTGGAGCAACACCAGCAATTACCTGCGCATATCCATCTGGACGTTGTGTTGTGATATCTGCCGCAAAAATTACATTTGTATTTACCGTAGGTGTCCAAAGTAATTGTCCTCTAATTCCTTGATTGTTTAATGTGTTTGTAGGTCTTCCAGTTGCTACATTGTCAACTAGTCCATCGCGTTGTGTACCAGAAAAAGATATTCTTCCTGCTACTTTTTTTCCTAAAGCACCCGTAATAGAAGCTTTCGCTTGCAAGAAATTATAATTTCCATAACTCACTTCAAAATCAGCACCAGAATTAAAGCTTGGTTTACGAGTTGTAATGTTGAATGCACCAGAAGTTGTATTTTTTCCAAATAAAGAACCTTGAGGTCCACGTAGAACTTCAATTTGTTCTACATCGATAAAATCAAGAGTAGTTGCTGCAGGACGTGCATAATAAACGCCATCAACGTAGAAACCAACACCAGGATCGATACCGTCATTTGTTAATCCGAAAGGAGAACCTAAACTTCTAATATTTATTCCTGTATTTCTTGGATTTGAAGAATAAAGCTGTACCGAAGGAACTAATTCTTTGATACGGTTTACGTTGAAAGCTCCTGTTTGTTCTGCCTGTTTTCCTGTAATTACAGAAATAGCAATTGGCACATCTTGAACCTTTTCAATTCTTCTTCTCGAAGAAACTACAACTTCTACAAGTTCATTTTCTTCTTTTAATGCAATCTGAAGAGCATTTACTGGTATTGAATTAATCTCGATTTCTGCAGTAGTATATCCAACGTACTGAACTAAAAGAGTCAAAGGTAATCTTCCTTGAGAGTTTATTACAAATTTACCGCTGTTGTCTGTTACAGCACTATTAGTAGTTCCTTTAATTACCACATTTACAGCTTCTAAAGGTATATTTTCGCTTGTTGTTACTACGCCTTCAATGTTTTGAGCAAATGAAATAGAGAAGGTTAAGAATGTTAATATAGTAAAGATATTTTTTATAGATGTTTTCATTTTTATATTAAGTATATATGATTAGTAGAATTTAAAATAAATTTTTTTTAAATCAACACATACACATTATAAATGAACTGTTTTTTACAGTTATAGAAAGTCTTGTTTTTTTGTTTTGCAAAAGTTTTGATACACCTGATGGACTAAAATGTACTTTCATGAATTAAAATTTGTAAATGGTTAGTTAAATATTTTCTGCAAATATAAATATTAATTCTATCGATTTACTAGGAATTAAAAAATATTTTTTTATTTCTTCACCAATGAAGCTATTGTGATACCTTCCATTGCCTTCAAAGTTTTATCTCTAATCAGCATTAAACCGTGACGTAGACTGCATTCAGACTCGGTTTTGCAATCAGAGCAAGGCTCATAAAAATTAAGAGAAGCGCATGGCAAAAGTGCAATTGCACCGTCAAATAATCGGTGAATTTCTGCCAAAGTGATGTCATTTTTAGATTTTATCAAATAGTAACCACCAAATTTTCCCTGCTTACTGCTCACAAAACGTCCTCGTTTTAGATCTAAAAGAATTTGTTCTAAAAACTTTTTAGGAATGTTAGCGCCATCAGCAATTTCTACTGTTCTAGAAATGTGATTTTCGTCTTGTTCTGCTAAATAAAGTAAGGCCTTAAGGGCGTATTTTGCTTTATGTGATAACATCTATTTTTTAATTATGAATTGTGAGTTATAAATTATGAATTAAGTTTTGAAACTAAATATTTTCAAAGATAACTTGAAACTTTAAACAAAACTTAAAACATGAAACAAAATTTAATTTACCAGCTTCCTCCAGAGCCACCTCCAGAGAATCCGCCTCCGCCAAAACCACAGCCGAAGCCTCCGCCACCGCAAGATGATCCTCCGCCGAAACCTCCAAATCCGCCACCTCCGCCGCTTCTTCCAAGATTACTTAGGATAATAACATCTAAAAGACTTGGTCCTCCGCCACTGTTGCCAGAATTTCCTCCGCCGCCTTTATTTCGAGAAAGCAAAATAAGAACAATTACCACAATTACAATAAAGGGTAATATTGGAAAATCTTTTTGTTTGCTTTGTTTTCTTTCGCCTTTGTATTTTCCTTTAAAAACATCAAAAAGCGCATCTGCTCCTTTATCAAGACCGTTGTAATAACTTCCAGCTTTAAATTCTGGAATAATAATGTTTCTTGTAATTTCTCCACCAATTCCAGCAGTAAGTCGATCTTCTAAACCATAACCTGGTGAGATCCAGATTTTTCTTTCTGCTTTAGCTAATAAAATCAAGACTCCATTATCTTCTTTAGCTTGACCAATTCCCCATGCCTGAGCCCATTTTGGAGTAAGAATACCAATATCTTCGCCTTTTAGGCTTTCAATAGTAATAACAACAATTTGAGTAGAAGTAGAATCTGAGTAGCGAACTAATTTTTCTTCCAACTGCGTTTTTTCAGCAGCGCTTAAGACATTTGCATAATCGTAAACCGAAGTTTGAAAATCAGGTTTTTTAGGAATATCAAATTGTGCAAAAGTAGTATTGCAGATCAAAAACGTAATAAACAAAAGAGTAATCTGAAAAATTCTATTGTAATTTGAGATTTTATTTGTGGAATTTTTCATTATTTATCCTTTTGAGATTTCGTTAGATAATTCGTTTGTATCGTTTTCTAGAGAAGGAAAATATCTTTTTAATTGTTCGCCAGCATTTAAAATGCCATCCACAATTCCCTGCTTGAAATTTCCAGATTTAAAATGGTTCGTCATAACATCTTTGGTACAATCCCAAAAATCATCAGAAACCAAATCATTAATTCCTTTATCTCCGCAGATGACAAAGTTTTTATCTTCAACTGCAAAATAGAGTAAGACCCCATTCTGCAATTTAGTTTCATGCATTCCTAAATGATGAAAAACTTCTAAAGCTCGGTCATAATGAGCTTTAGAAGTTGTTTTTTCTATATGAACTCTAATTTCGCCAGAAGTATTATTTTCGGCCACACGAATAGCTTCAACAATTTCTTGTTCTTCTTCTTTGGTTAAAAAATCTTCTACTTTTGACATGAAAATGATTTTAGAGTTTAGGTTGTGGATTTTTGTTTAAAATTACTTTTTAGAATTTTACTTCAACAGGTTTATCTGCTCCAGTAGAAGCTTCAAAATATGGTTTTTCTTTATATTTACCTAAGAACCAGTTGTTAGGGATAGCTAAAATATAACCATTATAATCTTGTACAGATTCGTTAAAACGAGTTCTAGCAGTTAAAATCTGATTTTCTGTGCTAGCTAATTCATCTTGTAATTTCAAGAAGTTTTCGTTTGCTTTTAAAGTTGGATATTGCTCCACAGAAACCAATAATCTTGATAAAGAAGAAGATACGCCGCTTTGAGCTTGATTGAATTGAGCTAATTGTTCTGGTGTAACGTTACTTGGATCAATTGTTACCGCAGTCGCTTTTGCACGAGCTTCGATCACAGCAGTTAAAGTTCCTTTTTCAAAATCTGCAGCACCTTTTACAGTGTTTACTAAATTCCCGATAAGATCATTACGTCTTTGGTAAGCCGTTTGAACATTTCCCCATTCTTTGCTAACAGCTTGATTTTTCTGTAAACCAGTATTTTTAATTCCAATCGACCAAAATGCGATAATAGCAATAAGTGCCACAATAATTCCTACAGGGATTAACCACTTTTTCATATTTGTTTTAATTTAAGTTTATTTCTATTTTAATTACAATTCGTTTTTAATGTCGTTCAACTGCGTTTTTATCGACTCTAATTTACGTATTATTTCGAATTTATCTAACGTTTTCTTCTGACCTTCTTTTAAGTGTATTTTGGCACCTTCAAGCGTAAAACCTCTTTCTTTTACCAAATGATAGATTAATTGCAGGTTTGTAACATCTTCTGGCGTGAACATTCTATTACCTTTTGCATTTTTTTTAGGTTTTAGAATATCAAATTCGCTGTCCCAAAATCGTATCAAAGAGGCATTGACATTAAAAGCTTTGGCCACCTCGCCAATACTATAGTATCTTTTGTCTTTAGAAAGTTCAATATGCATGATTTGTTTTTTTCTATTTTAATTCAAAAATACTACTTTTCATAATATTAATCTAATGATTGGTTTTCTTGATTCGCCATATGTGAAATTGCTACATATTCTGCTGCCGAAATATTTCCGTAATAAAAATTTAAAGGATTAACAACTTGGCCATCTTTATGTACTTCATAATGACAATGCGGTCCTTCAGATCTTCCTGTACTTCCTACATAACCAATTACGTCACCGCGTTTGACATGTTGTCCTGGTCGGCAATTGTATTTGCTCAAATGCGCATACAAACTTTCGTATCCAAAACCATGCCTGATCACGATATGATTTCCGAAGCCAGATGCCGTATTGTCGGCTCTGTCTACCACTCCGTCTCCTGTTGCATAAACAGGAGCTCCTGTATTGGC
>NZ_CAMLIX010000003.1 GCF_946479975.1 uncultured Flavobacterium sp. | reverse complement strand
AGTAATCAAAATCAGATAAAACTTCTTGTAAAACTTCATTTAAATCTGTTTTTTCTGGTTTTACCTGAGCCGAAAGTCTGGAATAAGCCAATAGATCTGTAATTAAGGTCTGCATTCTTTCAGCAGACTTTATCGTTCTATTTACATAATCAATCGCTTTATCATCTGTTTTGAGATAAAGATCTTTTATAATTTTGATAAAAATTTGAATTTTTCTGATGGGTTCATTCAAATCATGCGATACTACCCATGAAAATTGCTGTAATTCATGATTCCGAAGTTCTAATTCTTCATTTTTCTGAACCAATTCTTTAGTTCTTTCTGCAATTTTGATTTCAAGATTATCCTGCGCTTCTTTTCTAATTTTAATTTCTTTAGAAAGAAGATCCTTCATTACTTTAAGTTCGTTCTGCTGTTCGTAGATTTTGATAAAAGTTTTAACCTTTAAAATCAGCAAATCAGAATCTACAGGTTTTGTAATATATTCTACAGCGCCGGTTTCATATCCTTTAAAAATATATTTCTTTTCGGTATTAAGAGCCGAAAGAAATATAACGGGAATATCTTTGGTACGTTGGTTTCCAGACAGAATTTTCACCACCTCAAAGCCATCAAGTCCCGGCATTTGAACGTCCATTATAATTAGGCAGTAATCTGTTTTTAGAATTTTCTTTAAAGCTTCTTCTCCAGATTCGGCACTATCAACATCGATATTATGCAGCTCTAATGTTTTCTTTAAGGCAATAATATTGGCCCTTATATCGTCTACAATTAATACCATGTTTGGAGTTTAAATCTGTTGTAAGTCAAAATGATTGATTTTAAATAAATATAAAAATTTTCCTATTCTCCTAGTAATTCTAAGAAGTAACTCTTTAAAACGGCGTGTAAATTCTCAAATGTATAACAAAATTTATCAGCTGGTTTTTTATCTAAATCAAAATATTTTACACAATTCCCACTTTTTAGTTGAAATTGCCAGCTATAGAATGATACTTAAGTTATTACAAATTTTCTTGTTATTTTAAAATTTTGCCTTATTGAATGTATTTTCACACAATTTTGATCATTTTATTTTTTTTGAGACAAACAAAAGTCCTTTTAAGACAAGTCTAAGTCTCGATTTGATATAATTTTAAAGAACAATGTGTTTAAAGAGACAAATCATGAAAAAGACAAAAACATTCCCCGAACAAAAACAAAATCTTCCTGGTAACGAACATATGATGACTCCCGAACCAGAAATTATAAGAGAAAATTATGTTGGAAGCGGTAAGTTATTAGGAAAAACAGCTTTTATAACTGGCGGTGACAGCGGTATTGGCCGAAGTGTTGCCGTGCATTTTGCCAGAGAAGGCGCCAACATTGCCATTGTTTATTTAAAAGAAGACAAAGATGCGCTTGAAACGAAAGAAATGGTAGAAAAAGAAGGACGAGAATGTCTGCTCATAAGTGGTGATTTAAAGGATGAAAAGTTCTGCAAAGCTGCTATTAAAAAATGCCAATCTACTTTTAAGGATATTAATATTATTGTAAACAACGCAGCTGTTCAGTTTCCGCAAAGCGAATTAGAAAAAATAACGGTAACTCAGCTTCACAAAACGTTTGAAACTAATATTTATCCTTATTTCTATATCACAAAAGCGGCGCTTGCCTTTTTAAAGGAAGGCGATGCAATAATCAATACGACTTCTGTTACTGCTTTTCGCGGCAGCGAACATCTGGCAGATTATGCGAGTACAAAGGGCGCAATTGTAAGTTTTACAAGATCGCTTTCAAGTATGCTGGCTAAAAAGAAAATACGTGTCAACGGAGTTGCTCCCGGCCCGATCTGGACGCCGCTGATTGTAGCAAGTTTTGACAAAGTATCTGATTTTGGAAAAGACAATCCAATGGAAAGAGCTGGACAGCCTTCTGAAGTTGCACCTGCCTATGTCTTCCTGGCCTGCGAAGACAGCAGTTATATTACAGGACAGTTTATTCATATTAATGGAGGTGAATTGGTTGGGGGGTAGGAAAAAGTTCTGAGGTTCTGAGGTGCTAAGATTCTAAGAGTTTAAGTGTAGTTTGTCATTCTGAGGAACGAAGAATCACACTCGTATATCTACAAAGGTTGGAATTATACTTTACGGAATTTCTTGTGTGATTCTTCGTTCCTCAGAATGACAAAACGTTGTGTAGAATGGAATATATTGTGTCCCCAAGGTTGAAAACTTGGGTTATGTTTTAATATTGGAAATTTGGATCTTTATTGAATGTCGCGTATGATTATTTGTTCAGAAATGACAAAACATTGCGCAAAAAAAAAACTTTATAAAGGTTTTAAATTTTGATAAAGATTACATCATTTTTGAATATAGCCCAAGGTTTCAACCTTGGGTACACAATATTTTTCATTCTGCACGTCCCCAAGGTTAAAACCTTGGGCTATGTTTTAACATTAGACGTAAAGCAAAATAAATCAAGACCTTAGAACCTTAGAACCTCAGCCACTCAGAACCTAAAAAAAGAAAAAACATGAATTACATAGACATCATCGGACTTTTTGCAGGATTCTGCATTACGATCTCGACAATTCCGCAGATTTTGAAAGTTTGGAAAACTAAAAAAGTACATCAAATTTCGCTTAAAATGTTTGGTACACTTACTTTCGGAATCGCGATATGGATTGTTTATGGCATTTTGAAAAGCGATTGGCCCATTATTATTACGAATGGTATTTCGCTTTTTCTAAATCTCATTATGGTTTATTTTATCCTTCGTTACGAAAAAGAATAATTTCATAAATAAAAAAAACAGCTTATCGAAGCTGTTTTTTTTTGGGAAGAATATGTCAGGCTTTCTAGCTAGCTAATTTCTGGTTGTAGGTTTCTAATTCTAATTGATATTTTTGCTTTAAAGTTCGTGTCTGCAGACTTCTCTTGATGAATTGAAGCGGTGCAATTACTGCAACTGTATTTAATCTTTTTATTTCATTGAATTGTTTAGAAGCAAAATTCAAAATCGGATCAAAAGTGCTCAAGTAATTGTAACTGTGCTGTGCAATTTCTAATTCTAAAACTTCTCTCAAAATGCTTCTCATCAACAAATAACGAACTGTTCCTTGTTGCGGAATCGTATTTAATTCCTGAAACTTCTGCTCTATTTTATTGTTTTCGGCTCCAATATAAATGTAATTTCCAGATTCATGTGTGAATATTCTTTTTACATCAGAAACAAAATCATTTTCTTTATTGTCTGCCGTTGTTGGAATTCCAATCAATGAAAATTTAATTTGTTTATGACTTTCAAAATATAAAACGCTGTTTATTGATGAGGAGTTACTCATAATACCAGACTGCTTTTTCTCTAAGGATTTGAAGTCGCCGTTTGCACCAAAACTGTGCAAGAGGTTTCCTTTTTCACAATACACAAAAAATACTGGTGTGTGAGGATTAGATTCTATACTCAAACTTACTTCTTGGTTAAAAGTAAGGTCAAAATTTAGGTATGTCATTTCTTTTTCAAAACGTACTCCAGAAATGCTTCCGTTTGCCCATTTTGATTTGAAAGTTAATTTATATTCGTTAGCAGTAATTTTTAAATCACCGCCAAAACTGTCTTTAAGATTATTAAAAACAGCGTCAAATCCTCCAGTATTTATGTAAAGTTTCTTCATATCCTTATTTTGTTTTGATAGAATCGTTAGTAATTATTTACGTACAAAAACTAACGTTGGTTTTATTCATTTTCTATACTCCAAATTTCGTTTATGTTGCTGCTCAATTCTTTATACAATTTCTGAGAGATATTTCATTATTTTAAGTTGCAAAGGTTCAAAGTGACAAAGTGACAAAGGTTCAAAGTGACTTAGAGACAAAGTTTTTGTGCATGACTTTTTATTAGATTGAATATCAAAAACTTACAATTATAGCACTGCTACTCTGCCCCTTTACTCCTTTATTCCTCTGTTCTCTTGCCCTTTGAACCTTTGTTCTTCTGCCCCTTTGAACCTCAAAAAAAAAGCAGCTGCCTCAAATAAATTTGAAACAACTGCTCATCAGCAAAATAAAAATACCAATCTATTTCTATTCTTATGTTAGTTCACTAATGTCTGCATTTTTAGAATAATTATCTTTCGGAATATCTTTAAAAAATTCTGCCTCTTCTAAGTCCGCTGTAGGACCATATCCTAATAAATGAGTTCCTTTTCTGTTATCTTTTGTTTCGATTACATACAATATAGACATATCATCTGGGTCGCTCATACCTTCGTAACGATGATGTGCTACAATAAAAATATCTTCTGGCTGATATACTTTTTTCGTTTCTGCATCAATCAAATTATTGCCTTGAAACAAATACGTTACCGTATAACCTTGCTCGTGATATTTTTTTATATAATCGATTTCGTGTTTTGAATCTTCTCGTTTCATATTCTTTATTTTAACTGTTTACCAAATTTCCGTATAGAAACGTGATAAAATTAACTCTAACGATTTTAATCTTAGCTCATTCAAAAATCCTTTAAAAATGAAATTTATTTTTTATTAATTTTAGCTGTGTTTAACATTCGTTAGACAATAGTTAGACAATTTTACATGAACTTTAGTATAAGTACAAGACCATAATATATCCAATTTAATGAACACTACTTATGATTTTTTAGCAAATGGAGGAGAAATGGGTAGACTTACCCGAGCAAAAGATTGGAGCAAAACATCCGTTGGACCAGCAGAAAATTGGCCCCAAAGCCTTCGTACCACACTTGGTATTTTATTGAATTCTAAATTCCCCATGTTTTTATTCTGGGGAGAAGATCATATTTGTTTTTATAACGATGCTTACCGTCCAAGCCTTGGCAATGACGGCAAACATCCTTTTATGTTAGGCGAAAAAGGAGCCGATTGCTGGGCTGAAATCTGGCATTTTATTAAACCGCTGATCGATCAGGTTTTGACCAAAGGAGAAGCAACCTGGCATGAAGACCAATTACTGCCAATTTACAGAAATGGAGAAATAGAAGATGTTTACTGGACATTTAGTTACAGTCCTGTAAATGATGAAAACGGAAAAACTACCGGTGTCTTGGTAATCTGCAATGAAACTACTGAACAGGTCCTAACCCGAAAAAAACTTGAAGAAAGTGAAAGCCGCTTTAGAAATACAGTCAAAAAGTTACCTATCGGAATTTGTATTTTAAAAGGTGAAGACTTAGTCGTAGAGATGGCAAACAATACTTATCTTCAAATGATAGATAGACAAGAAACCGATATTTTACACAAACCTATTTTTGATTCGCTTCCAGAAGCAAAAGAAACGGCATATCCGCTTTTAAGAAAGGTTTTTGAAACTGGTGTTCCCTATTATTCAGATGAATTTGCTGTTACTTTAAATCGTTATAATAAAGAAGAATTAGGCTATTTTAATCTTGTTTTCTATCCTTTAAAAGAAGAAAGCGATGCGATTGATGGCGTTATCGTTGTATGTTATGAAATAACAGAACAAGTAAAAACCAGACATTTATTGACTGAAAGAGATAAAGCATTTAGAAATATTGTAATGGAATCTCCAATTGCAATGGCAATCTTTAGAGGAAAAGATCATACGATCGAAATGGCCAATAAAACCATGGTGGAAAAAATTTGGCAGAAAGAGGAAAAAGATGCTATTGGAAAACCTTTATTGGAGGTTTTTCCAGAATTAGTCAATCAAAAATATCCTGAATTGCTGAATGAAGTGCGCGATAACGGAAAAACCATTCGCGAAAATGAAGCAATTGCTTACATCGACATTAAAGGAAAACTAAAAAAATTCTATCTCGATTACGAATATACACCGCTGTCTGAAAAAAATGGAACATCTTCTGGCATAATGATCACCGTTAACGATGTTACTTCTAAAGTTAAGGCTAGAAAAAAAGTCGAAACCGCTGAAGAAAGAGTGAGATTGGCTGCAGAAATTGGAGAAATCGCGATGTGGGATTTGAATCTTCAAACTAAAAAAATAATTTACAGCGATAATTTATTGGATATTTTCGGTTTTGAAAAAAATAGTACAGTAACGTACCAAGATATCAGAAGCCGTATTCTTCCTGAGGATGAAAATATTCTTGTAAAAGCATTTGAAATAGCCGAGAAAACGGGTAATTACAAATATGAAGCACGTATCCAGAAGTCTGACGAAACGATAAGCTGGATAAAAGTACATGGAAAAATATTTTATGATGACTTTAAGGATCCTGCAAAAATGATTGGTACAATCATGGATATTACCGACGAAAAAGAAAATCAGGAAATAATACTAAAGAGTGAGAAAAAATTCAGACTCCTCGCCGACTCTATTCCGCAGCTGATTTGGACTAGCGATTCTCTCGGAAATTTGAATTATTTTAATGAAACTTTTTACAAATACTGCGGTTTTTCTAAAGATGAAATTGAGAAAAATGGCTGGTTACAAGTCGTACATCCTGATGACCGTGAAGAGAATGTAAAACTCTGGATGGAATCTGTGAAAACAGGACACGATTTTCTGTTTGTGCATCGTTTTAAGCGTAATGACGGCGAATATCGATGGCAGCTGAGCCGTGCGATTGCGCAAATAGATGAATTCGGGAAAATACAAATGTGGGTAGGTACAAGTACAGATATCGAAGAACAAAAAAACTTTACCAATCAGCTGGAAGAGCAAATTATTGAACGTACCACACAACTGGAACTTAAAAATCGAGATTTGGTAAGTATGAATATCGAACTGCAGTCGTTTGCTTATATTTCAAGCCACGACTTACAGGAACCTTTGCGTAAAATACAAACTTTTGCCAGCAGACTTGCCGATTTAGATGATGAGAATATTTCGGCAAGTGCCAAAACCTATTTGTCTAGAATTGAGGTTTCGGCAAAAAAAATGCAGACTTTAATTCAAGATTTATTAACCTATTCCCGCGCTAATTCTGCCGATCGCGTTTTTACTGTGGTTAAGATAGATGAAATTGCTGAAGAAGTATTAAGTGATTTTTCTGATCGAATTGAAGAAAAGAAAGCAATTGTAGAATATCATGATTTAGGTGAAGCCACTTTGATTCAGTTTCAATTTAGACAATTACTGCATAATCTGGTAGAAAATGCTTTGAAATTTACGCGAAGCGACGTTACTCCGAAAGTAAAAATTTCGGTAACAGAAGTGAATGGAAGTGATCTTCCAGAAGCTGAATTTAAAGATAAAATATACCATCATCTGAAAGTTTCAGATAACGGAATTGGTTTTGAACTGGCTTATAAAGACAAAATCTTCGAAGTTTTCCAGCGTTTAAATACCGAAAGCGAATTTAAAGGAACTGGAATTGGTCTGGCGATCGTGAAAAAAATCGTTGAAAACCATAAAGGTTTCATTAGGGTTTCTAGTGAAAAAGGTAAAGGCTCGGTATTTAATGTCTATATTCCAGACTTATCTTAAAATTAAAACTTGAATACAAAATTGGATTTGGTTGGGATAAATTTATCCCAATCAATTTGTATAGCGTGTTCAATTGATTTGATAATATCGCTAATTAAAACTGGTTTTGTAATAAAACCGTTTGCACCAAGGTTTCGGCATTTTTCGATAATTCCGGGTTCACTTGAAGTGGAATAAATAACTACTGGAATATCTTTTTGATAATCTGATGTACGAAGTTCTTCTAAAACATCGAAACCGTTTTTGCCCGGCATATTCAAATCTAGAAAAATTAAATAAGGCGTAGCAGGCGGATTAAAAATGGCTTTCAGTAATTTGTCGCCCCCTGTATAAGTTTGAAGCTCGATTTTTTGAGGCATAGATTCTACCGCATCGGCAAAAATACTCAAATCATCATCATCGTCATCGGTGTATAATATCGTAAAATCTGCCATGGTATTTTTGCTTGTAAGTTTAATTCTTTCAAATATACGCCTTTTAATTCGATATTAAGGTTATTCTTCCAATCTAACTCAAAAACCAAAATTGAAATCTCATAATTTCTGTCCTTAATTATATAATAAGAAAAGATATAAAATTGGCAACTTTACTATAACAATTTTTCAGACAATCTATTTGTTTTTCAAACATATACAAACTTAAAAACACAATATCATGGGAGATCATAAAGACCTTAGAGATGAATTTGCAGTAGACAAAATAAAAGATTTAGCAGAAAATATCAAAACTTGTATGTTTTGTACTTACAACGAATATAGATTACAATCTAGACCAATGTCTGTACAAAAAATCGATGATTTAGGACAGCTTTGGTTCTTATCAGACAGAAACAGCAGTCAGAACGCAGAGATTTCATTAAATCCGATGGTGGAAATCTTTTTTTCTGAACCGCACGATAAATTCCTTACACTGCACGGAACTGCAAGTATTGAGTATGACAGAGAAACGATTAAAGAATTATGGAGTCCAATTGTAAAAGTTTGGATGCCAGGTGGAGAAGACGATCCGAATTTAAGTGTTATTAAATTTGTTCCAGAAGATGGGTATTACTGGAATAATAAAAACGGGAAAATGGTTGCCATTGCCAAAATGACTGCTGCTCTTGTAACAGGAAAAACAATGGACGACGGAATTGAAGGAAGCTTGAAATTGTAGTTTCTATTTTTATACAAAGAGTTAAATCAAGTATATCGTAGAGACGCACTGCAGTGCGTCTACACAACGTTATCAGTATAATTATAGATAAATTCCACGAAAATTAAAAAGTTTAGCCACAGATTAAAAGGATTAGAAGGATTTAAAAATCTGGAAATCTCTTTAATCTGTGGCTATTTTTTTTGTCTCTTTGTTTATTTGCTTTTTACCTAAAAAACAAAAGTAAGCCACAGATTTAAAGGATCCAATAGGGATTATAAAAATCCAAATAATCATTTTAATCTGTGGCTAAAACTTAAATTTTCCAGCGCTCTTTTGCGGTTCAATCCCAAATATTATTTATTCATTCTTTTCAGCTCTAAAGCATTCAATATTCCGGCTTCACTTGCGGTATTATTAAAATAAACAAATCCTTTCTTTTTAGGACTAATTTTATTTACGACCTCTTCTAATTTGGCTGTAGAATAACTAGAATGAAACATTTTTGGAACTCCGTGAAACCGAATATAAAGCAAAGGAAAATCGCTAAATATAGTTTGTGGCAAATCGGGATGACTCACGCTGCAGAATGTGATATTGTTTTCTTTAAAAGAAGTAAACACTTCTGTATTCCACCAGCTTTCGTGACGGAATTCGATCACATTTTGAAAGTCATAATTTAAAATGCCAATTATTGTATCTAATTTTTCTCTGCTGAAAGTGTAACTAGGCGGAAATTGAAATAAAATTGCGCCCAATTTGTCTTTCATTCCATCTTTACATACTTCATAAAAATCATGTAGAAGAGTTTCACATTCATGAAGCTTTTTTATATGCGTAATTTCTTTTGGTACTTTTATCGAAAAGGTAAAAGCTTCAGGCGATTTATTGTACCAATTTTGAAGAATTTTAAGCGTTGGAAATTTATAAAAACTACCATTGAATTCGTAAGTATTAAAATGCTGACAATAAAAGTCAAACCATTTTTTGGAAGGCAGATTTTGGGGATAAAATATACTTTTCCAGAAACTGTTGTAAAAGCTGGAACATCCTATTAATACTTGATTTTTCATATATATAATTCTTGGCAGTTGGTGCAGAAAAAACTTCTGCGCTTTTTTTCTCCTGTTTTTATCTTAATAAATGGAAGATTGCATCGTAAACAGGTGCTTTTGGTATGAGCTTCCCAATGTTTTTTCAATTCAAACTTCTTCTTCCAATATAAAAATTCGAAACTGTACGTCGAACATTCGGCAATAATCTGGCTAAGATCATCTTTTGGAATTTTCCCAACCAGAGATTCCGGGTGAATATAACAGCGGTATAAAACTTCATTTTTGATAATGTTCCCTACTCCAGAAAAAATATCTTGGTCCAGAATAGCATCGCAAATCATTTTATCCGGCATTTTTTCTAAACTGCTTTGAGCTTTCTTCGGATTCCAATCTTCATTCATCACATCTACACTCCAATCGTAATGCGAGTTGATATCGCCTTCTAATATTTTAATTGAACAGGTATAAAAATTAATTTCTCCGTCATCAAAAACCAAACTTAGTCTTGGCTCCGACTCCTTCCGTTCATTAATTCGATAAGTGCCAAACAAAAGCAGATGAATTTTGACGGTAAACGAATCAAAACAAATTAAAAAATGTTTTCCCCAGGTTTTAAAAGCATTAATCGTCTTATTTTTTAGACGAGAAATATCAACACTAGTATTTCCAGAAACAGAAATAATTTTCTTTCCGGTAAACTGCTGTACTTCTTCTTTTAAAATTACTATTGACGGACCTTCGGGCATAACTCTCTATTTTTATATTAGACAAAAGTGCAGTCCGAATAATCGAAAACTGCACTTTAAGTATATGTATTGCTTTTTATTCTAGCTCTGCAGCTTCTAGGTTTACTGCATTTACAGCAACTTCTGTCAATAATTTATCGGCACCTTTTTCTTCGTCCAGCGTTTGCTCCAATAATGTTGCCGCTTCTGGCAGACCAAGAGTTTCAGCAAATTGTCTTAACGTACCGTAAGTTGCAATTTCATAATGTTCAATTTTCTGACTTGCAGCAATAATTGCAGCGTCACGAACAACACCAATTTCGGTTTCTTCAAGCATTCCTTTTGCTTCTTCAATTAAACCTTCCATTGCATCGCATTTTTTAGCTGTCGCTTTTTTATCGATGATTTTAAATACTTGTTCCAAACGCACAATTTGTTCTTCAGTTTCAGTTAAATGATTGTCAATTGCATCTTTCAATTCTACCGAAGTAGCGTTTTTAGCCATAACTGGCAATGCTTTAGTCAGCGCTTTTTCTGCCCAGTAAATATCTTTTAATCCGTCTTCAAATAATTCAGTTAAACCAGACGCCGCATTTGACTTTGGTTTTGTAACTCCTCTTGGTGTAGTTTGTTTATCTGTAGTTTTTGCAGTTGTTGCTTTTTTACTATCTGTAGTTTTCATGGTAATAATTTTTATGATTAATATGAACATAAAATTACTCTCACTACAGCAAGCATAGTTATAAGATTCTTCGTTAAAATTGCATTCTAAACATCTGTTAATTATAGAATTACATTAAAAAATCCTATAAGCCTTTTAAGGTATTCAGAACTACATTTGAATATATTAATTACTAAACTTCAATATCATGAATACTACAGATAAAAGAAACGGCACTTTTCCTAAAGACCTACAAAACCAAGCTTCGGACAGAAATAATGTAATGAACGAAGAGCTTTATGACTTAAACACTCAAAGAACACAAAGCAGCAGTGCAGAAGACGCAGAACGCGGTTACACAGTTCGAGATGGCCACAATCCAGATGGACCAAATCCTGATTTAAACGGAAGAGGTTATGACGAGGATCAAGATGATTTAAATGATGATTTTCATACCGATAGAGACCTAGAAGATAATGACAACGTGTACGAAGTTGTTTTAGAAGAAGAAAGCGACCTAGAAGATGGCGAGGATTTTGATGATGATGATGAAGATCTGGACGAGGAAGTTGAAAATGATGAATTTGATAATCCTGCAGATACTTTTGAAAATGATTTTAATGAAACCGAAGAAGATTTAGAAGATATTGATGACGAAGATTCTGAAGACGAAACCGATTATAAAGAAGATGATGTTCAGGAAGATAACGATGACGAAGGATATCCGGAAAATGATCCGCGTCGTTTATAATTGATTTTGATTTTTTAAAAAGAAAAAACCGTTCTGTAAAACAGAACGGTTTTTTGAGTTTAAAATTCAACTACTTAATCTCCAATAATCTTCAGTACTGGAATATCGTCCATTTTTTCTAAACGCTCGGCAAGTCCAGCTTTTGCTTCTGCAAGTTCCTGTTCTGCCTTTATTAATTCTTGCTGCCATTTTTCTTTATCGTTTGTTGTATGTTCCAACTTGCGAATAATTTCATAGATTTCGCCCTCAGCTTCCATTACCTTTAATCGTTTGTAATACGTCAAACTTTCGGTCATGTGAGCCAGCGCAATCATAGCCGTCAAGAACGGATGATTATTGGTCACATTTACATCTTTTACTTTTCCGTGCTCCAATTCAACTTTCAATGCAAAAGCAAATTCTTCCATATTAAAAGCTTCGTGTTTACTTTTAGGATCTAAATAAGCCTTTATTGCATGTACATTGTTCATTGTCGAAAGATCAACATCTGTTTCTTTTTGAGCATTTAAATCCTTAAAAATAACCGCAGCAATTGCTCTTGCTTCTTCGGTTGTTGGATCGTTTTCTGGATTCTCAAAATCACGAATCGACCAATCCCAATTTTCAGGATGAACTGGTTTTATATATTTTTCACAAAAATCTGTAACATCATTTTTTAAACTTACCATTACATCATCTCTCTTCACATACACATCCTGGTAAGCGCCACTCTTTGTTGCCATGACTATTTTTTTTTTAGAATTAAAACCAAAAACGACACATTATCAGAATTAATGTGTCGTTTCTGTTTCTTTTTTTATTTACTGATATTTTTATTAAACTCTTGTTCTTCCGCTGATAAGCGAAATAACAAATAAGACTAAAAATATAAAGAATAAAATTTTTGCTATACTAGCGGCTCCAGCGGCAATTCCACCAAAACCAAATATTCCTGCGATGATCGCTAGAATAATAAATGTGACTGTCCAACGTAACATAATAAATAGTTTTTAGTTAATACTGATTTTTGATTTTGTTTGTATGTGAGCTTTTTAAGAGATGCTCTAACTCTTTTATGAACATGGCGCTTCTAAATTGATTTCATAACCGTGAATCAACTCAGAAAATGCAATTTCTGATTTTGTAAAATACTTTTTCGTGCTTCGGCTTTTCTTTGCTCTATCAAAATATTTCTGAATAGAACCATCTTCATAAGTCGAAATTAAAAGTGGGTGAACGTAATAATCTTTACAGACTTTTCTTGTGTTTCCTAGTGCTTCGGCTGTGATATCAAACGCTGCGATAACATTTTGTTTAATCTCTTTTTCATCAGATGAAACACCCATTTCCATTAAACTTTCAAAGAAAATAATTGATGCCGCCCAAGTTCTAAAGTCTTTTGCACTAAAATATTCACCAGAAATATTGTGCAGATATTCGTTTACGGCATGACTGTCTAAAACTTTTCTTTCGCCGTTTTTATCGTAATATTTAAAGACTTCATATCCTGGAATTTCTTCACATCGGCTTACCAATTTGACCAATTTTTTATTTCTAGTTGTAATGGTATGCTGTACTCCTTTTTTACCAACAAATTCAAAACGAAGTGAATTTTTATTGATATTGATATGTCGTTTGCGCAAAGTCGAAAGTCCGTACGACTTATTGTCTTTCGCATATTTTTCATTTCCAATTCTAATGTGCGTTTCCTCCATCAATCGAATGACTAAAGCCGTTACCTTTTCTTTCGACCATTCTTTCTTTTCCAAATCAATATCAACTTGTTTTCTAATTGATGGAAGTTTCGCACCAAATTCTGCTATTTTGTAAAACTTAGTCTGATTTCGAAGCAGATTCCATTTTGGATGATAACGATATTGTTTTCTGTTTTTTACATCGGTTCCAACCGCTTGTAAATGACCGTTTGTAATATCTGTTATTCGAACATTTTCCCAAGCTGGTGGTAATACCAAACTATTAATGCGTTTAATTTCATTCTTGCTTTTTACACTTCTTCCGTTTTTTTTGTAAACGAAATTTTCTCCTTCGCGACATCTTACAATTGTCAACTGATTGTCGTTTATGTATTCCAGATCTAATTTTTCGATAACTAAATGAGGCGTTTTTATCAATTGATCCATTAAAACTTCTTTTCTCGCAGCATTCATGATATTAAATTTTTTATCACACTAATAATTCATTTTAAATTTTAATTATTTCTCAAAGAGTCAATTAAATCTTTTTTATTCATATAAGACCTTCCTTTTATACCGACTTTACTTGCCTGTTTTTGAAGTTCTTCTTTTGTCCATTCTTCGTAAGGTTTTGCCTTTCCTCCTTTTTCTCCCACATTTGGCGTGTTTGCGATACGTGCCGATTTCTCTTTGCTGTATCCTTTTTTTACCAAAGCCTCATACTGCTCTTCATTCTTGATTCTTGGATCTGGCATGATTTCTATTTTTTAAGGTTAACACCTTCGTCAATTGTATGTCGAAATCTGTTATGTCAAAGTTCATCAATAACTAAAAGTTTTCTGTTATAGAATTTTAGTTTGAAATTTCAATTTTTTAGGATGGGAATTGTGAAAGTGGAAATGTAAATTTTAATTGTTGATGATTAATGGTTTATGGTAGAGCAAAAAAAATCCCAACTCTTTTGAAGTTGGGATTAAGAAATAAACATATAGTATTAACCACATTTAATCTTTTTATAATCTTGGGTTTTCTCATCGTATTCTAAACAAGTCTTTTTTACCAAAACCATTTTATTATTAACGACTTTATATTCGGCTTTTTCAATACTTCTTCCAGCGCAACATTGATTGTGTTCATAGACTCTTTTTGTTTTGCTGTCAAACTCTAGAGAAGTGCCGCTAAAACTGCTTTCAAAATATTTACCCGTTTTCGGATTGTATAGAAAATATATTCTGGAAGTATTTGGTCCTGCATAACTGGATTCGAAAACAGAGAATTCTTCAAATCCATCAAAATTATAATCTCCTATATTAATATTGTACAATCCCCAAAGCTGACATTCTATATTAATTTTCTGAATTACTTTATCGGTCTTTTTCTCTATAACTTTTATAGCCGAAACTTGCGAATAAAAATTCTCTTTATCTTTAGTCATAACCAATTTAAAATATTTGTCTTTGAAAGAAACTGGCTGCAGAATTTCTCTTTCAGTCCATTCTACATCATTTCCATAACTAATATCAAAGTCTTTGGTTAAACTAATTTTAAGTTCTTTACCCGAATTTAAATCTTTCCAAATTCCATTTAATTGTTCGCTTTTAGCATCATAATTTTCAAAAGTGAGCTGGGCTGTTTCTTTATTGTTTTTATCTTTTTCAATTAATACCAAAGTTTTCTCTTTAAGCCTCGCATTCAAAACTATAGGCGTATCATAAATATCATAAGCATAAATTGCAGATCCTTCTCCATCAGAATAAACATCAGTCACAAACTCAATTGGATATTTATCAATGAAACCTTTATAACTTATTTGAGCTGATAAATAAGCTGTCGCTAACGATAATAGGATTGTAATTTTTTGTTTCATGGATTAATTCCTTTTGCATCTTAATAATACAAACATAATTATAATAAGCATCCAAATCCTATAACAATCTTTAAAAATCCTGTAAAATATTCTTACATCTTCTGGATAATTTTACACTATAACATTTAAACTATTAAAATCATGAAAAAGTTATTATTAGCCGGAAAAACTATTTTAGGAGCAGGACTTCTTTTATTATGTCTTCAATCTTGTAAAAATGAAACTAAACAAGAGGATCCTAAAGAAGTTGCTGAAGATGCAAATGAAGCTAAATTCGACTCAATTGACAGCAAAGAAGATGATTCAGAATTTTTAGTAGATCAGGCTGAAATTAATTTAGCTGAAATCGAAATCGGTAAATTGGCACAAACAAAAAGTACAAACGCTGAAGTGAAAAAATTTGGTAAAATGCTTGTTGATGAGCACACTAAATCGGCTTCTGAAGTTAGTGCTTTAGCAAAAGCGAAAAACTTTACTCTTCCAACTGCTCTAACTGAAGACGGACAAGAAGAATACAATAAATTGAACGAAAAAACAGGTATTGATTTCGATAAAAAATTCGCTGACATGATGATTGACGGTCACGAAAAAGCAATCAAAAAACTTGAAGATGCTACAAAAAATGCTCATGACCAAGATGTAAAAACTTGGGCATCTAACAATATTGCAGGTTTAACAGCACATTTAGAACACGCTAAAATGCTAAAACAAAACCTAGACAAAAAGTAAAATAAATTTAATTGGTTATTATTTATTTTTAAAAAACCCCTCAAGAGTTGAATTGCTTGAGGGGTTTTACTTTTTATTTTAAGGTGCAAAGGTTCAGAGGAACATAGGTTCAAAGGTTTACTTTCTGTATCTTAATCTTCGCTTAGATTTTTCAATACAAAGATTGGAAACCTTTGTCCTTTGTTACTCTGCTACTTTGAACCTATTTCAAAGACTCCATATCAATTACAAAACGATATTTAATATCTCCTTTTAATAATCTTTCGTAAGCGTCGTTTACTTCATTTATGCCAATTAATTCGATGTCTGCGGTAATATTATGTTCGGCGCAGAAATCTAACATTTCCTGAGTTTCAGCAATTCCTCCGATTAATGAACCAGAAAAACTTCTTCTTCCTAAAATTAAACTGAAAGAAGTTACAGGAAGCGGATCCATTGGCGCTCCAACTAAAGTTAATGTTCCGTCTACTTTTAGTAAATTTAGGTATGAATCGATATTGTGTTCTGCCGAAACGCAGTCTAGAATAAAGTTTAAACTTCTTGCATGCAGTGCCATTTGTGCTTCGTCTGTAGATAATACAACCTCATCTGCTCCAAGACGTTTTGCATCTTCAGTTTTAGACAAAGATGTTGTAAAAACCACTACGTGAGCGCCCATAGCTTTCGCTATTTTGATTCCCATATGACCCAAACCTCCAATACCTACAATACCAACTTTTTGACCAGGACCAACTTTCCAATGTTTTAAAGGAGAATAAGTTGTAATTCCAGCACATAATAAAGGTGCAACTCCTGCTAAATCCAGTTTATCTGAAATGTGCAATACAAAGCTTTCATCAACTACAATACTTTGAGAGTAACCACCATAAGTTTGTCCGCCTAAATGTTTGTCAGGAGAATTAAAAGTCTGAATATTTCCTTCATCGCAGAATTGCTCTAAATCATTTTTGCAATGTTCACATTCTCTGCAAGAGTCAACAAGACAACCTACTCCAGCCAACTCGCCGACTTTAAAGTTTTTAACGTGATCTCCAATTTTCACAATTCTCCCCACAATTTCATGTCCGGGAACAATTGGATAAATAGTGCCATGCCATTCATTTCTAGCCGAATGTAAATCTGAATGACAGATACCGCAATACAAAATCTCGATTTCTACGTCGTGTGCTTGTACTTCTCTTCTTTTAATCTCTAATGTTTGTAAAGGTGCTTCGGCAGCTTCTGTACCAAAGGCTTTTATGCTTTTTGTTTCCATATTTTTTGTTTTTTTGCTTTTTGTTTCAGGTTTAAAGTTTCAGGTTTAAAGTTTCAGGTTAAAACTGTTGAGAAATTGGCGTAGAAAACCATACCTATTTATACTGAATTACAAATAGTTATATAAATTTCGATTGTTTTAGTTAGATCAAAAAATAATTCTACTGGAAAAAATCTTAGAATCTCAGCAACTTAGAACCTTAGCATCTCTAGAAAGAATTATACTCCTCATCGGTTACGCTTTCGAGCCACACTCCAAAACCTTTATCTACTTCTGTACTAATAGAAATATGAGAATATTTTGTTTTTGGAGTTGCTCCGTACCAATGTTCTACGCCCGGTAAAACGGTGATTACTTTGCCTTTTTCGATCAGGTTAATTTGTCCGCCTCTTTCTTGGTAATATCCAACTCCATCTGTTACAATGATTAATTGCAGACTTGTGTTACTGTGCCAGTTGCTTCTTGCTCCAGGTTCAAAAGAAACATCTTTGATAACAGTATTTTCAGGATGAATTTCGCTGGTCTGCTTCTTATATGACACTTCACCTGTCATATAAGTATTTGGAATTTTACCTTCTTCGGTTACTGCAGTGAAAAGTGTCGACATAATTGCGTTGTTTTTGGTTAATAATTTATTTTAAAAGTTATTGAAAATCAAAACATTGAATCTCTTTTAAAAAGGAGATTTCATTTAAATTAATGCTTTAAAAATTTTATATTTTTTTATGATCAAAATTTAAAACCAAACAGAAAAGCTGAAAATCGCTTTTGCGAAGTGTTATTTAGTCTTTTAAAAACTGATTACAATGATTCGTTGTTATTTCGGGACAAATGTACTGCAATACTAAAGTCGAGAAATAACAATATTCAAACAAAAAATTAAGAAAATGAAACAATTTACATTCGAAGCGATTTTGGAACCGTTCCTGTAAGTCTTTTAAAATAATTATTAAAGTAACTCGGATATTCAAATCCGAGAGAATAACCAATGTCTGAAATACTCCAATCAGTGTGCTGTAACAATGCCTTGGCTTCATTGATAACTCGCTCTGTAATATGTGCAGTAGTTGGTTTTCCTGTAACTTCTTTTACCGAACGATTTAGGTGATTTACGTGAACAGAAAGACTCTGCGCGTAATCTTGCGGTGTTTTTAAAGCTAAAGGTTCGTTTTTGGTTTCTATAGGAAATTGTCTTTCCAGTAATTCTAAAAACAAAGAGGTAATTCTAGAAGATGCATTTTTATGTTTAAAGAAGTTTTCCGACGGCTGCATTTTCATTGATTCATGAATAATCAAGTTGACATAACTGCGCATTAAATCGTCTTTAAATGCATAATCTGTTTCGTATTCCTCGATCATTTTTTGAAACAAAGAATCTATAAACAACTTTTGTTCAGTAGTTAAAGAAAAAATTGGTGTTCCGCCAATTTTAAACAAAGGCGATTCATGAAGGGTTTCTGAACGGTCTTTGGTTTTAAAAAACTCTTCTGTAAATACACAGGCATATCCCTCATATTCTTCTGAAACCGTTTCCCAAGAATACGGAATTATCGGATTACCGAAAAACAGAATCGTTCCGTCGGTTTCTATGCCGCGGTCGGCATATTGTATGATGCTTTTACTTGTATTGATGCAGATTTTGTAAAAGTCTCTTCGGCTGTAAACGGGAACTTTAGTGAAATCTCCATTTATAGGATAGACTTTAAATCCTTTCATCTTCAATTCTGAAGTAAAATCACAATTCTGAGTTTCTGTTTGAGTATTCATCCTGCAAAGTTATGAAAATCAAACATTATTCTTTTGTTATTTTTTTGTTTTGATTTTAACGGCAAAGAGCGTAAAGATTTTTCGCAAAGTTCGCTAAGTTTTTTGTTTGAGAGAAAAGATGCTCGCAAAGTCGCTAAGGCGCAAAGTTTTATTCTCTTTTTTGTCTTCCTGAGCGAAGTCGAAGGATATGCTCAAATTATATTGCATGTGGAGTTACTTACGTGTCCTTCGACTTCGCTCAGGAGGACAAATCTGTGTCGATTAAATTAGCTAAAAATAGCATATGACAGTATTCTTTTTTGAATTGCCTCCAGTTTTAACTGGAGGTTTAAAGAATTAAGATAAGAAGAGGCTTTAGCCTAACTGCGAATAGTTTGTCTAAAGCCTGTATTGTTTATTACTATTGTTTACATCCAGCTAAAGCTGGACGCAATTCATTTTTTTCTCATTTTTTGTCTTCCTGAGCGAAGTCGAAGGATATGCTCAAATTATATTGCATGTGGAGTTACTTGCGTGTCCTTCGACTTCGCTCAGGAGGACAAATCTGTGTCGATTAAATTAGCTGAAAATAGCATATGGAAAGTATTCTTTTTTGAATTGCCTCCAATTTTAATTGGAGGTTTATTATTTAGACACGAAAGAGGCTTTAGCCAAACATTTATTAGTTTGGCTAAAGCCTTTCTCGCTTACCACTATTTTTTACATCCAGCTAAAGCTGGACGCAATTCACAAAATCTTGCGAACCTTGCGTAATTCTTTGCGCTTTGCGGTTAAAAAAAACTACTTAACCAAAATTCCACCACTTTTCAATCCTTTCGCAGAAGCTGATAAAACAACTTCTTTCGCATTATCCTCTTTTTGAATAATAATCTGCGCATAACCATTAAAAAGCTTTCTTCTCCAAGGTTTTGCCGGTGTTATAACTTGAATAATTCCGGGATCTGTATTCATAACATCCCAATCTTTTATTTTTTGTAATGGTGTTGTGGCAATGTAAATCGTGTTTTTTCCTTGTTTTAAAATTGATGTATTTAGAATATATTTTTGATGATCTTCTGCACTTGGATTTACTTTATTTCCATTAACAAAAACTACGGTTTCTACTCCTATTTTCTTGTAAAAGAAACTCACCACATTTGAAGCCGAATTATTTTTTAATTCAAAATCCCCTTTATAAATATACGATGGCGCTTGTTTTTTGTAATCTCGATCTTTAAAGGCTTCTGTCCAATCTTTTTCTGAATAATTTGATAATTGCTGAGGCAGAGTTGATTCAGTTCCTTTCTGCTCCTTAAAATTACTTATAGCAACCAACGCAATGTCATCAATAAACTGATCACTTTCTAACGAAGTTGGATCGCCATTTCCAACTCCTAAAATTTTTCCTCCTTTTATAGAAAATAAAATTTCGTCATTTGCCGTTGGAACGTGTAAACCATTTTTATCAGTAGTTTCAACGGTTACGACAGACACATTTCCTTTCAAGACATTTTCTTTATCTAATGACAATTTTATGTTTTCTGCTTTTTCAGTTGTTTTTTGAATATCAGAAAGTACTTTTTTTCCATTTTTATATCCAACGGCTTCTAAAGTTCCTGGAACGTAATTTACTTTCCATTCTAAATGTCCATTTTGTTGCATTTTCTTTTTTCCTAAACTTTTTTTGTTCAAGAAAAGTTCTACTTCATCACAATTTGAATACGCCCAAACGTCGATTTGTTTGCCTTCCATTCCGCTCCAATTCCAATGTGGCAATAGGTGCAAAACAGGTTCTTTTCCCCAACAAGATTTTAGATAAAAAACATTGTCTTTCGGGAAACCGCAGACATCCATCATTCCGAAATAGGAAGTTACAGACGGCCAGCCATAAGGTGTTGGTTCGCCACGGTAATCAAATCCTGTCCAGATAAACATTCCTGCCAAATAAGGTCGTTCTGCATAGAATTTCCAGCCTTCTTCAATGCTGTAAAAAGTTGGTCTCGGTTTTTTATCGTAGGCACTTTGGTAATGTTTAGCATCATCTGTAAAATAAATGCCGCGTGTTGCAAATGTCGAACCTTCTTCTGTTCCCATTCCTGGTTGTTGTTTGAACTGATTTCTGTGTGCATCAATATCGCCATTACCAAGATAATTATAGCCCATAATTTCTACAACATTAGAAATCCCACTTTTAAATCCGCTGCTGATTCCTACGGTTACAGGTCTTGTTGGATCGATGCTTTTGCTGAAATCCTGCATAATATTCGTAATTCTTTCGCCAACGATTCCGCCTTCGATCTGCCATTCTTCATTTCCAACCGACCAGCAGAAAATACTTGGATGGTTACGATCACGTTCTATTATTCGCTGTAAATCGTTCAAATGATAATCGTTAATTCCCATTAAACGGGTTTCATCAATGACTAACATTCCTAATTTATCGCAAGCGTCTAACAATTCAGGCGTTGGCGGATGATGCGAACAGCGATACGCATTCGAACCCATTTCTTTCAGTTTTTGAATTCTGTAATACTGAATTTCATCTGGAAGCGCCGTTCCAATTCCGGCGTGATCCTGATGATTATTTGTGCCTTTTAGTTTTACCGATTTTCCGTTAAGGAAAAAACCTTGCTCCGGATTAAATTCAATTGTTCTAATTCCGAAAGAAGTTTTATAACTGTCAATTATTTTTCCTTCGCTTTTAATTTCTGTAATTAACTGATACAAATTCGGCGAATCAAGATCCCACAAAAGCGAATTTTCTACACGTAATTTTGAACTGTAATTTAAAGTTTGATAAAATTCTGGAGCTAAGATATTTTCAGAAGAAATTGCAACTTGTTTGTTTTTATTATCTAAAATGGTTTGAACGACTTCAATCGAACCTTTAAATTTTCCGTTGTTTTTAATTTTTACATCAGCCGTCACAACTGCATCATTTCCTGCTAATTCTGAAGTCACATAAGTTCCATTTTGTACAACGTGAATCGGATTTGTTTTCTGTAAATAAACGTGTCTGTAAATTCCAGCGCCTTCGTAAAACCAGCCTTCTTCCATCGAGGCGTCAACGCGGACAACGATTGTGTTTTCTCCGCCATAATTAACGTACGCAGAAACATCATACTCAAAACCATTATAACCACTTTCTTGCGTTCCTAAATAAAATCCGTTAAAAAAGACTTTTGAATTTCTAAAAACACCATCAAATTTTAGAGAAATAATTTTGCCTAAATCCTCATTCGGAATAGTGATCTTCTTTCTGTACCACCCTATGCTTTTTTCTGGAAAATTTTTCCCTGCAGCTTTAAATCCGTGACTGAAACTGGCGCTTTCGCTAAAAGGCTGTTCGACAATCCAATCGTGCGGTAAATCAAGTTTTCTCCAAGCACGATCATCAAAGTCTTTTGCGGCTGGTCCGTCGCCAAATCCTGTTTTGGTTAAGTAAGAAAAATAACCTTCGGCATGACCGAAATCTTTTTTGGTATCGTACAAATGCCCGAATGAAAACTTCCAATCTTTATCAATTAAAATCAACTCTCTATCCGATTTATTTTGAGCAAAAACCTGAAATAAAAACAGGAGAAAAAAAGACATAATTATTCTTTGAACGAAGGTGGTTTTCATAAGTGTGGTTTGTTAGTAAATCAAATAGCGATAAAAATAAGGCATTTAAAGAAAGAATTTCGATAGTATTTTATCAAAAGATGATAACTCATTAATAGCTAAAGTTCTAAAATACCTTTTAAAATTTAGAATGAATCTAATGGCTTCAAATTCAAAAATTATTTTCTTTTGATGTAACTTTATTTTTAAATCATTAAAAAGCGAAGAAAATTATGAGTACTATTATAAACGAAAATAGACTCCAAAGTAAATTCAAAACCCTCGATCATAAGATTAACGAACTTAATGATCAGAAGATTACGGCTTTTTTTGAATCTTTAGGATTAACAGAAAGAAATGATGTTCCGAAAGACTTTTTGAAATGGGAAAACATATTAATTGTGGTTCCAAATCGACATGTGTCTCAAGAGCTGAAATACTATAAATATGCAATTTCGCGAATTTCATTTTTAACGAATCCATACGCAGATCAAATTCATATTTTTGATCTCAAAGATTGGAAAAGTGCCTCGGGAAACAAAACCCAGTTTCAGATTAGAGAAATGTTGAGAACGAGTTTTGGAGGTGTTAAGAAAGTTATTAAAGAGTTTTAAAAGAATTAAAAATTAAAAGTCTGATCTTCGTGATTGTACTTTTTTTTAAACCGCAAAGAGCGCAAAGATTTACGCAAAGGACGCTAAGAATTTACGCAGAGAGCGCAAAGATTTTTTTTTAGATTTATAAGAGTTCGCAAAGCTTTATGCAAAGCTTTGCGAACTTTGCCTTTTTATTTAGGTAATCTTAGATAAAAATCTTTGAGCTCTTTGCGGTTAAAAAAAATTATTTTGCTTCTAAAAGTTCTTTTATTTTATCTTCTAACGCCTTTCCATGAATATTTTTTGCCAAGATGATTCCGTTTTTATCTAGTAAAAAATTTAGCGGAACAGATTGCAGCATATAATCGGCAACTGCTGGTGACTGCCAGTATTTTAAATCACTGACGTTTGTCCACGGTAATTTTCCTTTTGCGATTGCTCCTGTCCACATTGGTTTTTTGGTATCCATCGAAACTCCGTAAATCGACAATTTGTCTGGATAAGTAGCATGTAATTTCAGTAATAATGGCTGTTCTTTAATACACGGTCCGCACCAAGAAGCCCAAAAATCAACTAACACCAAAGTTCCTCTTAAAGAAGAAAGTGCTATTTTTTCTCCTTTTGTATCGGGAAGATCAATTTCTGGTGCAATGTCACCAACGTCTAAGCCGATAACTTGTGCTTTTGTGTTTGTTATGAAACAACATAAAAATGCTGTGAGAAGTAAAGTTTTTTTCATGATTAAGTTATGATTTGGGGGTTATTATCTCAATGTTCTTTTTGTCATCCTGAGGAACGAAGGATCTCACACGAAATTCTCAAAGTAATTCTCCAATCTTTGTCGAGCTACTAGTGCGATCTTTCGATCCTCAAGATGACAAAACAATCTAAAATTTATAATTGAGATTATTCTAAAACAAATATAAATTTTCTTTACTGAAATCTCGTTTCAATTCAAAATTTGTCCTCCCCAATCACAAAATTATCCTAAATATTTTCAGCTTAATTGGTATATCGGGAAAAGTCGATATATTTGCGCTATGGAAAATATAGAAATCTTTAAAGCATTATCTAATAAATCCAGATTGCAAATGCTGGAATGGCTAAAAGAACCCGAAATTAACTTTCCGGGACAGCTTGAACATGCAGGATTTGAGCATGGTGTGTGTGTTGGACAGATTCAGGCGAAGGCTGGTTTGACACAATCTACAGTATCCGAATACCTGTCTATTTTACAACGCGCTGGTTTTATCGAAGCCAAACGTGTTGGACAATGGACTTATTATAAACGTAACGAAGGTGCCTTTGAAGCACTCAGTAAATTAATTCAATCTAATTTGTAAAATTACTATGAGTACAAACAACCTGTTTTCTCCATTTAACTTAAAAACGTTAAATCTGAAAAACCGAATCGTAATGGCGCCAATGACGCGCTCTTTTTCTCCTAACGGAGTTCCAACTGATGAAGTCGCAGCTTACTACCAAAAAAGAGCTGAAGGCGAAGTTGGTTTAATATTATCTGAAGGAACTGTAATTGACAGACCTTCATCATCTAATGATGCGAATGTGCCGCATTTTCACGGAGATTTAGCTTTAAACGGATGGAAAAAAGTGATTGACGAAGTTCACGCTGCTGGCGGTGCAATGGGGCCACAAATCTGGCACATGGGAATTATGGACAACCACCATTCTGGATGGGTTCCGCCTGTTCCATTTGAAGGTCCGTCTGGATTAAACCGTCCTGATTTTAGAAATGGTGTTGCCATGTCTGAAAAAGATATTGAAGATACTATTCTAGCTTTTGGTAAAGCTGCCGCTGATGCTAAAAGATTAGGTTTTGATACTATCGAAATTCACGGTGCACACGGTTATTTAATTGATCAATTTTTTAATGCCGAAACCAATTTACGTGAAGATATTTACGGAGGAAAAACACTTCCAGAACGTAATCGTTTTGCTATTGAAGTTGTAAAAGAAATTAGAAAACAAGTTGGGAATGATTTCGCTGTAATTATGCGTTTTTCTCAATTCAAACCTTCTGACTATAACTATAAACTGGCTAAAAATCCGCAGGAATTAGAAGCTTGGCTTACGCCTCTTGTTGATGCTGGTGTTGATATTATTCACGCTTCACAACGTCGTTTCTGGGAACCAGAATTTGAAGGTTCTGATTTGAACTTTGCAGGATGGGCTAAAAAAGTAACTGGAGCGCCAACAATTACAGTTGGTTCTGTTGGACTTTCTGGTGATTTCTTTGGTGCATTTGCAGGAGAAAGTTCTGAACCAACTTCATTAGAGGAATTAAACAGACGTTTCGACAGAGGCGATTTTGATTTAGTTGCTGTTGGAAGACCTCTTTTATCTGATCCAAATTGGGTTGCTAAAATCAAAGCAGGAAAAACAGATCAATTGAAAGGTTTTAGTAAAGAAGCTTTAGGGCAATTGGTTTTGGAATAAGGTTTTTTTAAGGTTCAAAGAGGCAGAGGGACAAAGTTTTTAGAATACTAAAATAAAAAAGGGATAAAACAAAATGTTTTATCCCTTTTCGTATTTGTAATTGGGTAAAAAGACTATTCCCTTCTATTTAATCTTCATCATCGTCATAATTATCATCATCAAATTCCAAAAAATCTTTTGGATCAAACGGAATATTTTCATCAGGATCTTTATCATGGGCATTAACTCCAGGAGGATTAAATAGTCCCCAGCTGTCTTTAATATAATTCCATTGATCAAATCCAGCAACCCATTCTACAAACAAAAAGCGAAATTCTTCAATTGTATTTCTAAGCAGCTCTATATAATCTTTATCCTTGATTCCATCTTCAAAGCGAAGACTTCCAGCTTGAACATATAACTCTCTGGCTGCCTTTCGAATAATTGCCGCATTTTCCATTCTTAAATCATATAAATCACCGCTTTCTGCTCCTGAAATTTTCACGGGAATAGTCATAGCATTTTCTAGCATAAATCTAACAACTGTTTCTTGCAGGTATTCATTTTCAGGTGGCACAATCTGCACAATTCCCTGTGTAAGCTGAAAAATTTGTTCTGCTTTTATGTAAATTGGCAGATTATGAGTTTCATCAATTGGTGACATTTCTTATATTTTTAGAAATCAAATCTAAGTAAAAAAGGGATAAAACAAAATGTTTTATCCCTTTTCGTATTTGTAACTAACAAAAATTACAAACTCTAAAAAAATCTTTATGCAGTTACTGACTTTTTATTCTGAAACTTTTTTACAAGCCAATTTCTAACTGGTTCATCGTATAATTTTAAGCAGACAAATGCCATAATTATACTAGCGATTAAAACTCCGATTCCTTCCAAATATCCCTCTTCCATCGAAACTTTATTATCTACAACCCAAGCTGTAAACCAATAAATTAATGGATAATGGGTAATGTAAATTGGATACGAAATATCTCCCAAAGCTTTACAGATTTTAAGCGAGAATTCATTTTTGATCTCTCCTCCTGCCCCAATGGCAACAATTAGCGGGAAGATGAAAATGATACAAATTGATTCGTAAATACCATTCATCCAAAGACTGTTTTCATCTCCAAATCTTGGTAAAGCCAAAACAATTGTGATTAAAATACTGCAGATCCAGAAAGCATTTTTTACGTGAATTAATTTTCCTAAACGGCATAATAAAACTCCAGCAAAAAATGGAAATAATAATCTGGTAAAACCAATATTAAGCTGTCTCAGATTTAAAGACCATCCGCCAATTACATCTCCTTTTGGTCCAAAAACAGTGTAATTAATTAACAGTCCGGCAAATATCAATACAAAAACTGATAGTACTTTAGTCGAAAATTTACGAAAGATTAAGGCGTACAAGATATTTGCAATATATTCGAAAAAAAGTGACCATGCCGGACCATTTAAAGGATGCATTTCTGCCCAGCCTCTGATTTCTAATGATGGCGGAATTGGTAATAAAGTAAATCCAATTACCATTGTTACAATGACTTTCCACACTTCCATTCCTCCAATCATTGGAAATAAAATATCTGAAGCTTGAAAATAATAAAATATAGCACCAATGATCATTCCCATGATTACCATTGGCTGTAAACGAATCAAACGACGTTTGTAAAACTCCCATTGCGTCATGTTTCCCCAGCGATCGTCGTAGGCATAAGCAACCACAAATCCAGATAAAAGGAAAAAGAAATCAACAGCAAGATAACCGTGATTTATAATTTGTACAAAACGATTTCCGCCCGAAAAAGCTTCAAAAATGTGAAAAGCAACAACTAAAATAGCGGCCACTCCACGAAGTCCGTCGAGAATTTCGTAATGTCTTTTTGGTTTAATAGTATTCATTTTGGTTGATAGTTTAGTGTTGATGGTTTGTATTTGAAATTTCAAAAATTGGATTTAATTTATAGTAAATTAGACTAAAAACAAAGCTGCAAATTTTGACACTTGCAGCTTAACAAACCAACCAATTTTTAGAAATAAAAACTTATTTAAGTGAAAAGTTCACTTTAGATTTGATATTTGTTGAAGAAGCTCCAATAATTGCTTCAAAATCACCTGGTTCTGCAACCCATTCGTGTTTTTTATCGTCGAAGAAACTTAGAGCCGTTTTATCAATTGTAAACGTTACTGTTTTTTCTTCTCCAGCTTTAAGAGCCACTTTCTCGAACCCTTTTAATTCTTTTATTGGACGAACTAATGAAGATTTTGAATCTGTAATGTACAATTGCACTACTTCAGATCCTTCTCTGCTTCCTGTATTTTTTACGTTAACCGAGAATGTAATTTTATCACCAGCATTCATTTGTTTTTTATCAGCAGTTACTTTTCCGTAAGCAAAAGTCGTGTAGCTTAAACCGTGTCCAAAAGAAAACAATGGTTTGATTTTGTTTTTATCTACCCAGCGGTATCCAACAAAAATTCCTTCGTTGTATTTTACCTCATCTCCACCTGGAAATTCTCCTAAAGCGTGTGCTCCGTTATCAGCTAATTTTACTGGGAAAGTAAAAGATAATTTTCCAGAAGGATTTACATCTCCAACCAAAACATTTGCTAAAGCTGTTCCCGCTTCAGTTCCTAAGAACCAACCTTGTACAACTCCTGGAACTTCTTTGATCCAAGGCATTGCTACAGCATTTCCAGAAATATTTACATAAACGATATTTTTATTTACTTTCGCCAATTCGCTAATTAGTTTATCTTGTCCATAAGGCAAGCCTAATTCCTTACGATCGTGACCTTCATCATCCTGATTTGGGCTTTTGTTTAAACCTCCAATAAAAAGAACGATATCTGCATCTTTAGCTACTTTTAAAGCTTCTGCAGTCAATTCAGCCTGCGGACGTTTTTCTTCTAAACTTACTTTAGCAATAACGCCGTTGTAATTACTTGTTGGATCTCCAACATAACCTCTTGCGTAAACAATTTCAGCTTGGTTTCCAATTCTTTTCTTCAAACCTTCAAGCGGCGTGATTTCGTATCTTGCTTTAAGTGAAGAACTTCCTCCACCAACTGTCATCATTTTGATTGCATTTTCTCCAATTACAGCAATCTTTTTAGTTTTAGAAAGATTGATTGGAAGAATATTATTGTTGTTTTGTAATAAAACAATTCCTTCTTCGGCAATTTTACGACCTGCAATAGCGTGTTCCTCAGTTCCAAAAGATCCAAAAGGACGATTTCTATCCATTGTAGTTAAGAAAGATAAACGTAGAATACGACGTACTTTTTCGTCTAATTCTTTTGTTCCAATTTCTCCTTTTCTGATCATTTCAGAATATGGTTTTGCTAGATAATAGTTATCGTAAGCATTACTAGTTCCCCAAGAAAGTCCGTTTGTCCAAGAACCAAATTCCATATCCAAACCATTGTGGATTGCTTGTTTTGTATCGTTAACTCCACCCCAATCTGAAACTACAACTCCTTTGAAACCCCATTCTCCGCGAAGAATATCGTTTAACAAATATTCGTTGTGGCAGCATTGCTGTCCTTTGTATTTATTGTAAGATCCCATAATCGACCAAACATCACCTTCTTGAACTGCAGCTTTAAAAGCAGGAAGATAAATTTCGTATAAGGCACGATCGTCAACAATTACGTTAACAGAGTTACGATTGGTTTCTTGATTGTTTAATGCGAAGTGTTTTACGCAGGCAGCAACTCCATTTGCTTGAACTCCTTTAATATAAGGAACTACCATTTTGGCAGCCAAAAACGGATCTTCTCCCATATATTCGAAGTTACGACCGTTTAACGGACTTCTGTAAATGTTTACACCTGGTCCTAATAATACATTTTTATTACGAAAACGCGCTTCTTCACCAATAGATTTACCATAAAGAGAAGCCAATTCTTTGTTCCAAGTAGATGAAAGTGCTGTAAGAGCAGGAAAAGCGATACAAGAATCGTTTGTCCATCCTGCTTGATCCCATTCGTCCCACTTTACCTCTGTACGAATTCCGTGTGGTCCGTCGGTCATCCAGTTTTCTGGAATTCCCAATCGTTTTACACCTGGAGAACTAAATTTAGACTGCGCATGAATCATGGCAATTTTTTCATCAGTCGTCATTCTTTTCAGCGCGTCTTCTACACGCTCTTCAATCGGTTTTTTATCATCTAGATAAACTGGAACTTTGTTTTGGGCATTCATCCCCAAAGAACTTAGCAAAAGTAAAACAACAATTGTTTTTACGTTTTTTAACATAACAGTAATTATTAAAGCATTAGTTAGATAAGATTGTAAAGTCTATAAAAAACTTATTCTATCATAATGTAAAACTAAAACGTTATCGTACAAGTTACATTTTTAGATAGAAAAAAGTAGTGGTTTAAAAAATTAAAAATCTGATTTACAAATATTTAATAAAAATTATACCTTAAAAAAAGTAGTACTTTTAAAATAAATATTTACCCTTTTAGAGCCATTATACCGATTTTCATAACCATTTCTTCGAAATCATTTCGCGAAACGGCGGCTTTATTTCGTGCTCTTGTTCGGTAGTTGTAAATTGTGCTTAAAGAGTAACGTAAAAATGCTGCTATTTTAACACTGTCCGTAATTCCGAGTCGGATTAAAGCAAAAATTCTAAGCTCGGTATTTAATAGTTCATTTTGTTTTAAAACGACTTGTTCTTCTGGAATCAATAAAGCATTGAAATCTCTAACAAATGTTGGATATAAGTTTAAAAAGATAATATCAAAATTCTTGTACAATTCTTCTAACTCATTATCAACCAAAGTAGTTGACTTTAATATTTTATAAATTTCATCAAATTGTTTTGCTGTTGCTTTCTTATTTAAAATGATGCGGTAATTTTCTAATTTATTAATGTAAGCTGAGCAAAGATTGAAGAAATGTGCAATATATTCTTCTTTAACTAAATTAGATTCAGACAATTGCAGGTTACTTTCTTGCAGCTGACTGTTAGTTTCTGTAATATCTTTATTTAATTCTGCTAGTTTCTGACTGGTTTCATACAATTCTGATCGAATTCTCGAAACCTTTTTCATTTGTTTGTACACGTAGATGATCGCCACCAATAAAAATAAAGAGAGTAAACTTATACAGAGAAGATAGATTTGTAATTCGCTTTTGCGCTGTGCTTCACGTTCCTGATAAACGGTATTGATAATCGAATACACTTCTGACATCAACAAAGTTCTGAACTGAACATTGCAATAAAGTGCATCTTCAATTGCCGATTGTGTCAATTTATACGCCATATCAACATCTCCAATTTCATAAAAAACCAATGCTAATTCTTGTAGTGAAGCATTGTCTTTATTGGCATTTTTAATGTCCGAAGTTGCAGAAAGTGCGTAATATTTTTTTCTGGATTCTAAATCATGAGTTGCTTCAGCGATTTTACCTAAAAAATAGGTAATCATAGCATATTGCGGATTCTCTTCTTTTGTTTTACTCAATAAAACTAACAACTGTTTCTTGGGATCTTCGTATTTTTTATTGGTAAAAATATCCTGCTGAATTCTATTGATCTTATATTCCAGTGTATTCGGTGTTAAGATATTTAATAGTGAGTCACGGTATTTACCAATCTGTTTGCGATATTCCAGACTATAACTATTGGCAGCATAATGCTCAAAAAACTCTCGGTACGAAATGTAATAATTTGGAAGTAATGAAGCAGAAAGTTTTTTTGTATTTATACTTTTTAAGAGAGCTTCAGATTCTCGGTATTTTCCAGATGAAGAATAAAGCGTAACTAATTGTAATTGTGCTAAATTGAAGCGTTCCGTATCCTGAAGTTCTTCTGCTAATTTTAAATTCTTTTTTACATATTGAATCGCCGAATCTGAATTTAATTTCTGATACTCAAAGTACAGTGTTTTGTTGTAATTGTATTGCTGTTCTTTGGTAAGATTATCTGATTTTAATTTTTTGAAATTTAAAATTCGCTCCTCTTTAGCCTTTACATATTGCTGCTTGTTTTTTAATGCTTCATTTAATTGTTTTAAAATATCATCTTTGCTTTCCAATGCAAAAACTGGAAGATTTAAAATAATTAGGAACAGAAATAAGCAATAATTTTTCAAGTCGATTTAGTTAAAGGAATTACAAATATAACAAAGCGAAAATATAAAAACATAATTATTTAAATATGGTTAAAATGTACTATATATGGGGTAATTTTAGTTCGTTCCATTAAAAATACAATCGCATTAATGCTTTGCTATAATAAAAATGATTTCAATTTATATTTCTAAAGAAGAATTATAAATTGAAATCATAAATTAAAGTATCTATTTCAAAACTAATTATTTACAGCAATCGGCGCTGCTAAACAACTTTCTGGAATATCAAATGCATTGACCAGAGCAACTGCATCTGGACGAATATCCCAGCAAAGCTGATTGACAATCTTACGAACTGCTTTGGTTTTTACTGCTTCCATGTAGCCGTCTTCCAAATACCAAGCTTTATTTTTTTCAATCTGCGAAAGTGCATACAATTGATTCAATTTTGTTAAAATAGCTTTTGATTCTTCATCTTCTACTGCTTTAACAGCGATTTGAAACTGCTCTAAAACTATTCTTTCTAAATACGCCTGCGCAACGTCAATCATTTGGTGCTGCACCACATTAAAAGCATCATAAGCTTCTAAACCGCCGTCGACTAACTTTTTAATACGTCTTGCTGCAGATGCCAAAATTGTTTTTTCTCTATGAACAAAAGCCTGTAAATGAAACTCTGAGTCCAATAAATGTTCATCGTCTGTTTTACGCGTTGCTATCGGATTTTTCTCTGTAATTACCGTTATAGCATTTTCGTACACATAATTGATAATGCCTAACGATCCCATTTCGCCAAATGCTTTTCTAAATTCTGCCAGACGATTTTTTGCCACTAACTGCATTAAAACTGTATTATCTCCTTCAAAAGTCGTGTAGATCTCTGTATCATTTTTTAAGGCATCAATTCTGTTTTCAGACAAATAACCTTTTCCACCGCACGCTTCTCTGCATTCCTGCAAAATATCTCGCGTACTCCAAGTCGAGTACGATTTCATTCCTGCAGCAAGAGCTTCGATTTCCTGCATTTCGGCTTCGCTTTTATTTAAAAATCTGTTCGTTAAATATTGAAGTGCAAAATGAACGGCGTATGTTTTAGCTAAATGTGGTAACAATCTGCGTTGATGCATTCTGTAATTTAAAATTGGAACTTCAGAACCGCCTTCTGGTCCAAATTGTCTTCTTTGATCGCTGTAGCGAATGGCAATTGTCAATCCGGATTTTGCTGCCGCTAAAGCCGAACGCGGAATCCCGATTCTTCCTCCTACCAAAGTTCCTAACATGGTAAAAAATCGTCTGTTATCACTCGGAATCGGACTTTCAAATTCGCCTTTATCATTTACAGAAGCAAAACGATCCAGCATATTTTCTTTCGGAATCACTACACTATCAAAACTAATTGTTCCGTTGTCCACACCGTTTAATCCCATTTTATGACCGCAATCGCCAATTGTAACTCCATTTAAAACATTTCCTTCTGGATCTCTTAATGGAACCACAAAAGCATTTACGCCATAATCGTGATTGTCAATAATTAACTTAGCAAAAACAGTCGCCATTTGTCCGTGAACGGCCGCGTTTCCGATATATTCTTTTTGAGCGTTTTTATTTGGCGTATGAATCGTAAAAGTCTGATCGTTATGATTGTAAGTTGCTGTAGTTTCTAAACCTTTTACGTTTGATCCGTGGTGTGTTTCGGTCATGGCAAAACAGCCTGGAAGTTTAAGCGAACCAATATCTTTTAAATATTTTGCGTAATGTTTTTCTGTTCCTAAAGATTGAACGCTCATTCCCCAAAGTCCGAACTGAACTCCAAATTTGATTACCAAACTCAAATCGTGATAACTCAGCGTTTCCATAATCGCAAAATAATCGGCGATGTTTTCTCCACCTCCGTGCTTTTTTGGATACGCCATATTTCCCAGATTTTCATCGGCTAGAATTTTACACCATTTGTAAACAGTTTCTCTAAAAACATGAATATCAGTAGAAGTTTCATAAGCAAATTCAGGTCTTGAAATCACCGATTTTACTTTTGCAATAATTCCAGCTTCTTTTCCGTCTAAAATTTTGGTAATTTTCTGAATATCAAAGCTGGCGTTGGTATGAGTGTCTGCGGTAAAGGAACCTGCTTTGGTTTTAAAGTTTTGAAGCGCTTCTTCGCCCAAAATCCCCAAATCATTTTCTAGTTGCACAAAATCTGATTCTATTGGCGTTAAATCTAAATCGTTTCCAGAAAGTGCTTTTGCAATATCAAAAATCGATTTTATAGAAGATTTATCCTGAATACTTTTTTCAATATCCAATTTCCATTGTTTGAGTTCATTTCGCGAAGGCGGATTCGAAATATCAGCTTTAGAAATCAAATATGCTTTTTCTTCTTCTGATAAAACACTCAAAGAATTGATGAACTCGTGAAGTGTTGTAAATTCTTTCTGTGTCAATAAATCATCTGACCACACTAAATAAAATAACGGAGTAAAGGCTTGAAGTTTCGTATTTTTCATATTAATAGATTCGGTTTGTGTTATTTTTTCGCCATAAATTAAACAGATTAATGGATTTTTTTTGCCACGAATTACACGAATTTTCACTAATTTTTATTTCTTTAAATAATTCGTGCAGATTCGTGTAATTCGTGGCAACATTTTTTCACACAAAAAGTATAATCCTTTTAATCTGTGTAATCTTTGGCTGAACATTTTTTTCGCGTTAAAGCATAAAAAAACAGGAATGAAAAATACTCATTCCTGTTTAAACATCCTGTTAAGATTCTGATAATTTTCGATTTTAAACCAATAAAAAATATGAAAATTATGAATTAAGAACCTTTGGATATTGTGTTTAATTTTTGCTTTATCGCAAAAATATAATGTGAATTAAAAACTAACACTGCAGCAAAAATAATTCCGTATGCTGTAATTTGTAAAGGTGTAATATTCTCTTTAAAAACAAAGGCTGCCAATCCAAATGCAATCATCGGATTGATGTTTAATAACATTCCAACTGTTGAAGAGTTGATTCCAGAAAGCGCGTACAAATTCAGGAAAAGTGGTACAATAGTAAATAAGATTGCGATTGTTTCGATACAGAAATAGAATTTAAATTCTGTTGGAACCGGACCTCCATAAATTGGATAAAATGGTAATAAACATATTGCAGCCAATGTGATATGAAATGTCAAAACGATAAACTTATCAAAACCTCTATTGGCGCGCTGGCTTACTAAATAAGCGGCATACGTCAAGCCAATAATAATACTAAAAAACATATCCATTATATCGCTGTAAGAAAGCAATATACATCCTGAAATACTCAATCCTACAGAAAGCCATTGTGTTTTCAGCAGTTTTTCTTTCAATAAAAAATAAGCTAACAAAGTGGTTAAAATTGGACAAACTAAATACGCCAGAGAAGCCGCTTTTACGCTGACATGATTAACGACATAAATAAATGTAAACCAATTTGCCATCAAAAAGGCACTTCCGCCAATATTCAAAAGAATCGATTTTCTTTTTTCTGATTTTGGCAAAGCCTTGAAGATCTCTGCCGTTTCTCTGATTTGTTTTCTTTTGAATAACAAAGCAATTAAAACCATCAAAATACCACAGCTGAAAACTCTAAAAAACAAAATATCTAGTGACGCATAATCATGAATTGGTTTTAAAACCAGACTGAAAAGTCCCCACGTAATAAAGGCTGAGATAGCGGCGATATAGTACTTTGTTGTTTTCACAAAATGAGTTTTGAATTTGTTTTCTTTTGATGGAGCAAATTTCTAAAAAATAAAACAGCAATACAGATACAGTTTTTGTAAATTGCACCATAACAGTTTTTATTTATGAAAAATTCGAATTACTTATATCTTCAATTTGCTGACCGAATTGAAAAACAGATAAAATCTGGACTTTTAAATGTGGGTGACAAACTTCCATCTATACGCGAAGTATGTGCAGAAACGGGTTACAGCATGAGTACCGTGAGTAAAGCCTATTATGAAGTCGAAAGCCGTTCTTTAATAGAATCACGACCGCAGTCTGGTTATTATGTAAGTAATATTTCGGCGCGGATAATTCCAGAACCGTCTGCAAGTAAACCGATTTTAACGGTAGAAAATATTCAGCGTGAAGATTTAGTTGATTTGGTTTATGGTGATATGGGCAAAAAAGATCTTACGATGCTTTCGCTTGGTTTTCCGTCAAATGAACTGCTGCCAATTGCTAAATTGAACAAAGGAATGGTTCAAGCTATGCGCCAATTGCCAAACAGCGGCACAAGTTATGAGGAAATTCAGGGAAATAGTAATTTACGAAAAGAGATTGCGCGCTGGTCGTTTACTTGGGGCGGTTCTTTTACCGAAGAAGATATTATTACAACACCAGGCTGTATTTCTGCAATTTCAGATTGTTTGCTTACTTTGACCAAACCGGGCGATACCATTATTACCGAAAGTCCAGTATATTTCGGTATTCTTCAACTAGCCAGATCATTGGGTTTATATGTAATGGAACTTCCAACAAATATGACGACCGGAATAGAGATCGAAGCGGTAAAGAAAACGCTTTCTTCTGCTAAAGTAAAAGCTTGTGTTTTAATGGGTAATTTTAGCAATCCTTCTGGAAGTATGATGCCAAACGAACATAAAAAGGAAATTGTACGTTTAATGGAATTTTATAATGTTCCTTTAATTGAAGATGATATTCACGGCGATTTGTACTTTGGCGCAAGCCGACCAACAAATTGTAAAACATACGACGAAAGCGGGATTGTACTTTGCTGCAGCTCGGTTTCTAAATCCTTAGCTCCCGGTTATCGCGTGGGATGGATTATTCCAGGGAAATTTAAAAAGGAAGTTTTGAGAACTAAATTGTATCATACGATTTCAAATTCTACCATAACACATGAAGTTGTTGGTGATTTCTTGAAAAATGGACGTTACGAAAACCATCTTCGTAAAATTCGCTTGATCTTAAACCGAAATTGCACCAATTATATCAATACAGTTTTAGAATCTTTTCCTGCCGGTACAAAAGTGAGTCAGCCTCAAGGCGGTTTTTTCCTCTGGGTCGAAATGGACAAAAAAATAGATACTGCTGCTTTTTATCATTTGGCTTTAAAACACAATATCAGCATTGCTCCAGGAAGGATTTTTTCTTTTCAAGATCAATTTTCTAATTGCATGCGTTTGAGTTTTGGTCTGCCTTGGACAAACGAATTGAGAACGGCTATACAAACTTTGGGAAGACTGGCTCGTCAATTGTAATAAATTTTAAACATATAGAAACATAGTTTTTATTTTACTCTTTAAAGAATAAAGAAAGAAATTAGTTTCTCACACATAGTCCCGACGCTTCGGGATGAATTAAAACAAGTGAAACGCCTTCTGTATGGTTAGAAAAACTATGTTTCTATGTGTTTAAACAAAAAAACTGGACAGTGCAACTACTCACTGTCCAGCCAACAATTAACGTGACCAAAAATTATTTTCTATAAGACAAAATAAGTGCCCTTCTCGACTTTTTTAGGTTCGTCGTTTAGTTCAAATTCGTTCAGAATATCAAATTCGCTTTGGTATTCGTTCAGCATTTGTTTGATATTTTTTTCAATTGTATTGGCAATTGTTGTTACTGGTGTATCTGTAGCTCTGTTTTCGAACGGATCCTGCAAGTGAATTGCCATTCTTTCAATCAAAAAGAAAACTCCTCCAATCGCTGTAATCAACGGAATTGCAAACCAGCTCAACACACTTGTTAATCCAAATGGTAATAACAAGATGAACAAACACAACGTTAATCGAATGTACATACTGTATGTTGTGGGGAAGATGGTGTTTTTAATTCGCTCACACTTCCCCATTTCATCACAAAGTCTTGACAATGTATTATCAATTTCAACCTGCTGATACATGTTGATTTTCTTTTCGTTTTTTGCATTTCTTAAATCTCTCGCATGCAGCATCAAAATTGCATTGGGTACATTTTGATGATTTTTGAGGTATTTAATTTCCTCATCGCTCATCAAACCTTGAAGCGGTTTTATAGGATCTCTTTTTCTTAAAGATTCTCCTAAACTATAACACCACGCAATTTGTCTTTTTGCAAAATTTTCTTTGAATTCGCTTGCTTCAACAGAAAAATCTGGATCTTTATAAAATGTCAAAACCTGACGAATTAAGGTTCTGGAATCGTTTACAACAGCGCCCCAAACAATACGCGCTTCCCACCATCTGTCATAAGCTTGATTGGACTTAAAGGCCAGCAAAAGGGAAATAATGGTTCCAATCATAGTCGGAATCGCTATCGGAATATCTACGGGAAGGGTTATAAAATAATGATGAAAAATTTCAAATAGTATGGTATAAGCTAATACCAGAACAATTTCTACTTTAATTTTCCCGAGAACGTACTTCATTGGTATTCTTTTCTTTAATAACATATTTTCGGTTTTAAATTAATTTTTTTTTTAGCTTCTAAGGGACTAAGAGGCTAAGGTTCTGAGGGCTAAAAATTAAAAAACTTAGAGCCTTAGAATCTTAGAAACTCAGATCTCAAACTATCTCTTCGTACAATGAAAGAACCGGAAGTCCCAGTTTTTCATTTACATTTTCTTTCTTAACTTTTTTAAATTTGATTTTTTCGCCTTTTCTAGTTTCTACAAGCATATCAATTTTATGCTTTAAAATGGCTTCAGATAAAAATGGAGCAACATTTTCGTAATTGTCATCAAAATTTGCGGTCTGACTAACGATTTCAAATGAGAAATTTTCGCTTAAATATTGCTGTACATCTTTTACATGAATACTTTTGGTAGAATTTTCAATATAAAGTGCTTTGCTGAAAACTTCTTTATTAATTTCTGTACTCAAATGTAGAATCGGACATTTTTGATTACCAGCCAATTGAACCAAATACTGATGGATTTTTTTGGTTTCTTGTTTATAAGAATGTGTCAGAATAACCAATTTTACAGCAAAAGCTTCAATTAAACGCTTAAATATTGGAGCTGAAAGTCCGTATTGGTTGTGGACTTTTAGTTTTGTATTTGGTGAGTGTTCACTAATATATCTGCAAGTTTCAAGAACTTCCTCCTGACTTCTGGTAAGTCCTGATCGCATTTCACGTAAAAAACTTGAAGTCGAGAAAGTATCCGGCGCTTCTGAAACTAATACTAAGATAATTTCTGATTCAGTATTTTTTGACTGATTCACCGCAGATTTAACAGCTAAGATTGTATCGTCTTTTAAAGTCGTTGGTATAAGAAAGTTTTTCATAAGTATACTCTTTTAGTTTATACTTACAAAGTAACAGCCAACGAATTAGACCTTTCTTAATCTAAAATTAGAATTTTCTAAATTTAAACATTAGAATTTTTAATATTTCTTTTTTTGAAGATGATCGTTACGATTGTACCTTTATTCTGCTCCGATTGCACTTGCAGTTCTCCTTCATGCATTCGGATAATTTTAGACGCCAAAGGAAGTCCTAAACCGTAACCTATATATTTGGTCGCGATTTTACCTCTAAAGAAAGGTTCATATAAATGCGGAATATCTTCTGGCGGAATCCCAATTCCGATATCATTAATAGCAATTTTGATTTTATCTTTATTTGCCGAAAGATTTACGAATACTTCGTTGTTATCAGAATATTTTACGCCATTTGTAATAATATTATTGATCGCCAATTCTAATAAAGGTTTATTGCAAGGAAGCAATAGTAAATTTGAATCTTCTGGCGCAATATCAATTTTGATGCTCACGCGATTATCCGGATAAATTTTATCCAAATCAGATTTTACATCTAACAAAAGTTCATCAATTCTCGCAACATCCGATACTTGTTTCTGACCGTCGTAACCAGTCTGCGTCAGTTTTAAAAGACTTTCGGTTAAGTTACCCAATCTTGACGCCTGATTGTATATATTTCCTAGAGATTCTATGTATTCATCTACTTGACGTTCTTTTAAAAGCATAATTTCTGCTTCGGCAATAATCGTCGTTATTGGGGTTTTTAATTCGTGAGAAGCATTATTTATAAAATTGGCTTGAATCTCAAAAGAAGTCTCCAGTCGATCCAGCATATTATTAAAGGTATTCGTTAAATCTGATATTTCGTCTGAATTTTTAACTTCTGGAAGACGATTATGAAGGTTTGAAGCACTAATTCTTTTTACTTCTTTTGTAATTCTTGCAACTGGATTTATCACTCTCTTTGCCAAAAACCGACCCAGAAGAAATGCTAGAATAACAAAAGCAATACCGCCAAAAACCATAATTTTGACAATATAAACCGTTGTATCTTTTCCTTTACGGTCTCGCGCGCCAACAATTACAATATATCGCTGGCCGCTTTCTTCAAAAATCTGTCCGAGGTAATATTTATTATCTATTTCGTAAGAATCTTTTCCTGTGCTTAAAATATTGGTGTAAAAAGTATTGGGAAGATTTAAATTTGTATTGTAATCAAAACTGTTTTGACTGTTGATTTTCAATACATATTCTTCTTCTTCAATTAACTCTTCAAGTCCATTTTTTTGAAGATTTTTATAATATTTTATTTTTTCAGGATCTTTTTGAAAATGAATAGACGCCACAATCTTTGACCTGTCATCTAAACGCTTTAAAAAGTGATATCGATTGTTTTCTCTAAATAAAAAAAACACAATGATACACAATAGCGAAGTACTAAAGGTGGAAAGAGCAACGTAATTAAAGGTAATTTTTTTTCTTATATCCATTTTATGGCTTTATAACATAACCCAAACCTTTCATGGTATGAATAAGTTTGGTCTCAAAAGGCTTGTCGATCTTTCTTCTTAAATAAGTTATATACACATCTACAACATTGGTGTTCATGTCAAAATTAATATCCCAGACATTATCTAAAATCTGATCGCGGGACACAATTCTGCCCGTATTTTTTGCTAGATAATACAAAAGTTTAAATTCTTTAGCCGTTAAAACAATGTTTTCTCCATTCCTTTTAACCGATTTTGCACGTCCGTTTATTTCTAAATCACCAATTGTAATCGTATCAATTTTCTCTGTTTCCTGATGTGCTCTTCTGTACAATGCATTTACTCGCGCATCTAATTCACCAAATTTAAAAGGCTTAACCAAATAATCATCGGCGCCAGCGTTAAGGCCGGTCACGATATTTTCTGAAGTTCCTAAAGCCGTAAGTAACAAAATAGGCACAAAATTTTTACTGGCACGAAGTCTTCTGCAAATTTCGATTCCGTTAATATCTGGAAGCATTACGTCTAAAACTACAACGTCGAAAGTATAATTATGAATCATCTCAAGAGCCGTTTTACCGTCGAGAGCCACGCTTACTTCATTATTGTTTTCGGCAAATCCTTTTCGCAGTATCGATAATAGATTTGGTTCGTCTTCGACTATTAGTAATTTCATCTTGAGAAGTTTGTATATACAACAAAAATAAGGATTGAGTTTTAAAAATAGTACTTATTACGGATAGAAATTTTGATTTAATTATAAACAATTTCATAAAAACCTAAAAAAGCAGACCCAAGAAGTCTGCTTTTTCTTATTTATTTATGTTTGAGGCTTTTGATTCTTAAATTGAGGAAATTATTTTGTGATAAACTTTGGATGAATCAGATTCTCTAAAGAATAAATTTCGTCCCATTTTTCCTGAGTAATCAATTTTCGTTCTAAAACCGCAATTTGATGCACGCTTTTATTTGTTTTTAAAGCTTCGCCGGCAATACTCGCACTTTCTTCGTAACCAATAATTGGATTTAATTGCGTTACAATTCCAATGCTGTTCATTACCATATTATAACAATGGTCCACATTTGCTGTGATTCCGTTGATACATTTATCAATTAAAGTCTGAATAGCATTTGAAAGATAATCCAAAGAAGTAAACATCGCAAAAGCAATTACAGGTTCCATTACATTCAATTGCAATTGCCCCGCTTCTGCCGCCATTGTAACGGTTAAATCCTGACCAATTACATAAAAACAAGTTTGGTTTACCACTTCAGGAATTACCGGATTTACTTTTCCCGGCATAATCGACGAACCTGGCTGACGAGCAGGAAGATTGATTTCGTTAAGACCAGTTCTCGGCCCCGAACTTAATAATCTTAAATCATTGCAGATTTTAGAAATCTTAACCGCAGAACGTTTTAAAGTTCCCATAATCTGAACATAAGCGCCTGTGTCAACTGTTGCTTCAATCAAATCTGGAGAAAGCGTTAACGGAATTCCAACTTCTTCTGCCAAATATTTTACGCAGATTTCTGGATAACCTTCCGGAGCATTTACTTTTGTTCCAATCGCTGTTGCTCCCATGTTGATTTCCAATAATAATTCCTGAGCATTTTTCAAGCGCTGAATATCTTCGCCAATTGTTGTGGCATAAGCTTTAAATTCTTGTCCTAAAGTCATTGGCACGGCATCTTGCAACTGCGTTCTTCCCATTTTTAAAACTTCTTTAAACTCCTCGCCTTTTTTAGCAAAAGCAACTTCTAATCCAGCTAAAGTTTTAATAAAAGTGTCCATTTTTAAATACAAAGCAATTCTAAACGCAGATGGATAAGCATCATTTGTCGACTGCGAACAATTGACATGATTATTAGGATGCAGAAAATTGTATTCTCCTTTTTTATGACCAAGATATTCCAATCCGATATTGGCAATAACTTCGTTCGCATTCATATTTACAGAAGTTCCTGCGCCACCCTGAATTAAATCGCTCACAAATTCCTGATCAAATTTACCAGCAATAACCTGATCGCTTCCATAACAAATTGCTTCTGCGATTTTAGGATCGATTGCATTACAATCTTTATTGGCCAGCGCGGCGGCTTTTTTTACATATCCTAAAGCTTTGATAAACAAAGGCTCTTTTGAAATTGGAATTCCTGTAATATTAAAATTTTCAACCGCTCTAAAAGTCTGGATTCCGTAGTATAAATGATTTGGGATTTCTAATTCTCCTAAAAAATCATGTTCCTTTCTTGTTGCTTCCATATAATAAAATAATATGTTTTACTTAAAAAAATAAGTGTAAAGCTACATCAAATTCTGATTAAAATTGGGAATAAAAAACAAAATCATTTCGAATTTATTCAGAATATTTTACAGCAAATTATTATCTTTTCACTCTCAAATAATTATAAGAAAGAGTTGAAAAAAGAAAGCGAATATTTTCTTGATAAAGAATACAATACGATTATTTACGCCAAAGACGATCTTAATTTTAAGGACTTCGAATGCTGTATTTTTAATAATTGTAACTTTTCTGCCTGCACTTTTCTTGCCGTTACTTTTATCGACTGCGTTTTTAATGATTGTATTTTTACTGAAGCTAAAATTAATTACGTGGCTTTTAGAACTGCAACTTTCAATCGATGCGAAATTAAAGAGGTCAATTTTGCAATGTGCGATAAATTGATTTTTGAAATTGGTTTTAACGATTGTATTTTAGATTTTTCGAAGTTTTATACTTTAAAAATAAAGGGGACCATTTTTACCAATTGTAGTTTAGTTGCTGTCGATTTTATGACAACTGATCTTACAGGAGTTCTATTCGAAAACTGTGATTTGTACCGTGCAGAATTTAATAAAGCCATCGCCAACAAAGCCGATTTTAAAACGAGTTATAATTACACAATCGATCCATCAAAAACTAAATTGAAAAAAGCTGTTTTTTCTTTGAATGAAGTGAAAGGGTTGTTGTTTGCGCATGATGTCATTGTGAGTTAAACTCGAAAAAAATAAATAAACTAAATATCAACGATGAAAGCTTTTCCTCTATTTCTATTAATAAACCTGACATTGTTTTCAATTTCTTCAATTGGACAAAAAAATAATGATAAAGTTTTTCATCTTCACAAAAAAAAAGATTACTCATTCTGTAAAATTATTTTTTAGCTTTTTTTTTTATATCCTGATACTATTTTTTTCAATTAAATCAAATGCCCAAACTTCAAACCCATATAATGCATAACTAGCTCAAAAAGAAATATTTATACCGAACAAAACCTAAAATTAGATACTTACTTATGAAAATATTTTTTAAATATTACTTTGTCATTTTGATATTTATCCCGAGAATTTCCAGTGCTCAAACCAACAAAGTGTATCGAGGTACTTTATGCGAAATAAATAATGAATATTACGGCAAACATTTAAAAGGTTCAGTAAAAAGAGTATTCATGAAACTTAATGAAAATGAACGAATTTCATCTAATAAAAACTTACTAAAAGGCATCCCATCTAGTGATATTCAAATGTATAAATATATGTTCGTCGATAAATATGGTAGTATTAAAACAATCCAAAGAGGTGAGACCAAGAATTATTCATTAGAAATCGATGTTAAAGATTCTCAAGAGTATCAATATGACGAAAGTGACAGAATTACAAAAAGTAAATACAAAACTAGTTTAAAGCCATATTATCCTGTATCAAATAAAAATTTGTTAGTGAAATTTAATAAAAAATATATCCAAAAAAACATCCGAAAAGATGCAAATGGAAAAGTAGTACAGGAATATGACTCACAATTGTACGTTTATAACTATGATAATCTAGGAAAAGTAGTTGAAGAAAAAGAATATATTGTATATCGATTTGGCGAAGTTATAAAGGATACATTACCCAACAATGAAGATTTATTTACAACTAAAATTTTCACCTATGACAGTAAGGGACAAGTAACCAACCAGAAAATCTTGGGAGGTGATTTTTCCGACGAAATGCCCTATACAGATATGGGCACAGAAAGTCCTTTTTGCAGCGACTTGCAATTACAATATAAATACGATCAACAAGGTAGGATAATACAAACAACCATGTATGGCTGCGAAAAAATAGTAGCTAAAGAAGAGTATAATTATCACTCCACAAAAGATTATGTCGAAAAAGTAAAATATTATGTCACAGGACTAGGAGAAATTTCTAGTCCTACAAGGAACTTTCTAAAAACATTTAACGAACAAGGTGATATAATTGAAAAAGAATTTATTCCTAATTATCCTGAACAAACTCTAGGTATTAAAAAACTCTATTACACCTACGAATACGACAGCTATAACAACTGGATAAAATGCAACATGTTTCTTGAAGGAACACTAGATATAGAGCCAACTTTCGTTGCCGAAAGAAAAATAGAATATTACAACTAAAAAATTAAACTCTTCTCCATCACATAATCCTCCATCAAATACCCATTTCCAATTTCTATATCAACCGTTTCTTTAATTTCGAAACCTAGTTTTTTGTAGAAATTCAGAGCTGTATTAAAACGGTTTACGTTTAATAAAAGTGTTTTGGAATTATTTTCTGAAGCCATTTTTCCGATTTCTTCGAAAACTATTTTGCCATATCCTTTTCCTTGTGTTTCGGGTAAAAGGTAGATCTTATGAATTTTCGTTACAGGTTCCTTATTATAATTATGTTCAATTCCGATAAAACCAATTATTGATTCGGAATCTGAAATCATATAAAACAATTGTTCTTTATTCTGAATTTGCTTTGAAAGCGCTTCGTCAGAATAAATTAGATCTAACATATAATCTAATTGTTCCGTTGTTAGAATTTCGCCATACGTTATTGGCCATGTAATATTTGCAATCTCTTGAATTTTAGAAATATCTTCAATCGATGCTTGGGTAATTTGAATCATATTTATTTTGTAAAAACTTGATTTTCTTGTTCGCTTACGCGGATAAAAGTCGTTCGTTTAGTTAATTCTTTTAATCTTGAAGCGCCGACATACGTGCAAGTGCTTCTTATTCCGCCTAAAATATCCAAAACAGTATAAATCACATCTCCTTTAAACGGAACCTGAACTGTTTTTCCTTCGCTGGCTCTGTATTCTGCAACGCCTCCAGCATGTTTGTCCATTGCCGTTTTGGAACTCATTCCGTAAAATTGTTTGAATTTTTCGCCTTTTACTTCGATCAGTTCGCCACCGCTTTCTGTGTGCCCAGCAAGCATTCCGCCTAACATTACAAAATCTGCACCTGCGCCAAAAGCTTTTGCAACATCGCCCGGAGTTGTACAGCCACCGTCGCTTATTATGTGTCCGCCTAATCCGTGTGCAGCATCGGCACATTCTATAATTGCAGATAATTGGGGATAACCAACACCTGTTTTTACCCGAGTTGTACAAACAGAACCTGGTCCAATTCCGACTTTTACTATATCGGCACCAGCCAAAAGCAATTCTTCGGTCATTTCGCCAGTAACTACATTTCCTGCTATGATGATTTTATCAGGATATTGTTTTCGGGTTTTCTTTAAAAACTGAACAAAATGCTCCGAATAGCCGTTTGCAACATCAATACAAATAAATTTAAGCAAAGGATTTGCAGTAATTATTTGTCCGATTTTTTCAAAATCATCTTTTCCTGTTCCAGTGCTTACCGCAATATAATCGTAAAAAGTAGATGATACATTTTTCAGGAAATTATTCCATTCTTCTAAAGTGTAATGTTTATGAATGGCGGTAAAAAGTTTTTCTTTTGCCAAAACCTGAGCCATTTCAAAAGTTCCAACCGTGTCCATGTTTGCGCCCATGATTGGAATTCCTGTCCACGTTGCGGTGCTATGCAAAAATTTAAAGTTTTGCTCTAATGTGACTTCAGATCTGCTTTTTAGCGTTGATCTTTTTGGTCTAAACATTACGTCTTTAAATCCTAATTTCAGGTCCATTTCTATTCGCATAGTTCGAGATTTTGGTTACTCTCAAATATAAGGAATTTTAGATTTTAGATTGTTGATTTTAGATTATAAAATGCCTAAAATATTGAACGCGGATGAAACGGGTTTGCTTTCGCGAAAACGCGGATAAAAACGGATTTTTTTTTAAATTTATCGAAATTCTCAAACTTTCAAATTGGAACGCGTTTCGACTTCGCTCAACGTGACAAACCTGAAACTTGAAACCTTAAATCTTAAACTTTAAACAAAGAAAAAAACTGAAAACTGCCACTGCGACTGAACACTAAAAAATCTGAATACTAAAACTATCCGTGAATAGTCTCTCCTTTTCCGTAATTGGTAATGATTGATTCTTCAAATTCTAACCATTCTCTCCAGCGTTTCTCAACGTCGATTCCGACTCCGTATTTACGGGCGTATGTGATGAATGTGGTGTAATGTCCGGCTTCGCTTTCCATTAATTCTCTGTAGAAAACGGCTAATTCTTCGTCTTTTATATTTTCAGAAAGAACTTTAAAACGTTCGCAGCTTCTGGCTTCGATCATGGCTGAGAACAATAATCTTTCAACAAGACCCGAAACTCGGCTTCCGTCACCACTTTTCTTCATATATAAATACAATTCATTTACATAATCGTCTTTACGCTCACGTCCTAATTTCAATCCTCTTTTGATGATGATGTTATGAACCTGCTCAAAATGATCGATTTCTTCTTTGGCTAAAGCCAATAAATCTTTCACTAAATCCTGATGCTCAGAATTATTGGTAATAATCGTAATCGCGTTTGTTGCTGCTTTCTGCTCGCACCAAGCGTGATCGGTCAAGATTTCTTCGATGTTTTTCTCAACAATATTAACCCATCTTGGGTCGGTTGGTAATTGTAATCTTAGTACGCCCATGTCTAAAAATTATGAGTTATGAGTTAAAAATTATAAGTTATAAAAGCAAAAATCGAAAGTCAAAAATAAGGCTTTTGACTTTCGACTTTAAAAACTTTAAGACTTATATTAATTAATATGCAAATATTGGTCTTTCGCTCATTAATTCGTTTACTTCTTCAGCAACTTCTTCGATAAGATCTTCGTTTGTGTGATCTGTCAGAACTTTATCGATTAAAGCTACAATAGTTTCCATATCTTTTTCAACTAAACCACGAGTTGTGATTGCAGCTGTTCCAACACGAATTCCAGACGTAATAAATGGTGATTTATCGTCAAAAGGAACCATGTTTTTGTTTACTGTAATTTCTGCTTTTACTAATGCGTTTTCAGCTTCTTTACCAGAAATGTTTTTATTTCTTAAGTCAATAAGCATCATGTGGTTATCTGTTCCGCCAGAGATAATGTTGTAACCTCTTTTTACGAAAGCATCAGCCATTGCATTTGCATTTTTTTGTAATTGCATTGCATATGTAAAGAACTCATCTTTAAGCGCTTCACCAAAAGCAACAGCTTTAGCAGCAATGATGTGCATTAATGGTCCACCTTGATTTCCAGGGAAAACAGCTAAGTCTAATAATGAAGACATCATTCTGATTTCTCCTTTTGGAGTTTTTAAACCTTGTGGGTTTTCAAAATCTTTTCCCATTAAAATTAGACCTCCACGTGGTCCACGTAAAGTTTTATGAGTTGTTGTAGAAACAATATGACAATGTGGAATTGGATCGTTTAATAATCCTTTTGCAATTAAACCTGCAGGGTGAGAAATATCAGCAAATAAGATCGCTCCTACGCTGTCTGCAATTTGTCTGAAACGAGCAAAATCCATATCACGAGAATAAGCCGAAGCTCCAGCGATAATTAATTTTGGCTGTTCTTTTGTTGCAATTTCTTGAATTTTATCATAATCTAAACGACCAGTTTCAGCATCTACACCGTAAAAAACCGGACGATATAAACGACCTGAAAAGTTTACTGGAGAACCGTGAGTTAAGTGACCTCCGTGAGATAAATCGAAACCTAAAATAGTATCACCAGGATTCAAACAAGCGTGGTAAACTGCTGTATTTGCCTGAGAACCAGAGTGAGGCTGCACGTTTGCGTACTCAGCACCAAATAATTCTTTAGCTCTATCAATAGCAATTTGCTCGATAACGTCAACTACTTCGCAACCGCCGTAGTATCTTTTGCCAGGATAACCCTCAGCATATTTGTTAGTTAAAACAGAACCAGCTGCTTCCATTACTTCATCACTTACAAAATTTTCTGAAGCGATAAGCTCTAGTCCGTGAATTTGTCTTTCTTTTTCCTCTTGGATAAGATCAAAAATTTGTTCGTCGCGTTGCATTTCTTTGTTTTTCGTTAATTTCACGCAAAAATACAAAAAAACGTTTGTTAAACTGCTAGATTATGATATATTTGACATACAATTTTTCAACAAATAATTAACATTACACATGCCTATAACCGCCAACGATACCAGTAGAAAATCATGGTTAGAAGTTCCAGAACATAGTGACTTCCCTATTCAGAATATTCCTTTTGGCGTGTTTCTTACCAAAGAAAATGTCGTTACAGTAGGAACACGAATTGGTGATTATGCTATTGATTTAGGGGCTTTACAACAATTAAACTATTTTGAAGGAATAGAATTAACCGATGATATGTTTATGCAGGATACGCTGAATGATTTTATTTCTGACGGAAAAAAAACATGGCGCCTGGTTCGAAATCGTATCGCTGAGATTTTTGACGAAACCAATCCGCAGCTAAGAGATACAACAAAACACCGAGATATTGTTATATTTAAAATCGAAGATGTAGAAATGCAATTACCAGTTTTAATTGGTGATTATACAGACTTTTATTCGAGTAAAGAACATGCTACAAACGTAGGGAAAATGTTCCGCGATCCAGAAAATGCTTTGTTGCCAAACTGGCTTCATATTCCAGTTGGGTATCACGGTAGAAGTTCTACGATTGTTCCGTCTGGAATTCCGGTTCACAGACCAATGGGACAAACACTTCCTGCCGGCGAAAAGTATCCTGTTTTTGGACCTTCTCGTTTAGTAGATTTTGAATTGGAAACTGCTTTTATTACGACTGATGTCAATGTAATGGGAGAAAATATTCCTACTTACGAGGCCGAAGATTATATTTTCGGAATGGTTTTATTGAATGACTGGAGCGCGCGTGATATCCAGAAATGGGAATATGTGCCACTTGGACCCTTCTTAGCTAAAAACTTTGCGACTTCAATTTCGCCTTGGATTGTAACGATGGATGCTTTGGAACCTTTTAGAACAAAAGGACCAAAACAAGATCCTTCGCCACTTCCTTATTTACAGACAAAAGGAAAAAAGGCATTCGATATTCATTTAGAAGTTTCTATTAAGCCTGAAGATCAGAAAGAAACTGTCGTTTCAAAATCAAATTTCAAATATTTATACTGGTCAATGAGTCAGCAATTGGCACATCATACTTCAAACGGCTGCCGCGTTAATTCTGGTGACATGATGGGATCTGGAACTATTTCTGGTCCAACTCCAGATAGTTTTGGCTCGATGTTAGAATTGACTTGGGGCGGTAAAAATCCTTTGAAATTAAGCGATGGAAGCGAGCGTAAATTTATTGAAGATAATGATACGGTAATTATGAGAGGTTTCTGCGAAAACGCAGAAGTACGTATTGGATTTGGAGAAGTTTCAAGTCAATTGTTGCCTCCTTTTATTCGACCATGAAGAGAAAATAGTATACATTAAATAAAAAAGCTTGTTAGAACAAAACTAACAAGCTTTTTTATTTAAGAATTTATCTAAAGCTTTATTTCACGCAGATTTAAAAAGATTTAAGCTGATCTCGCTGATTATTTAAAATCATTTCAAAAGAAATCTGATTAGATCTGTAAAATCTGAGTGAAATAAATATTCTGAAAGTGTCATTTATTCCAAAACCACCTTTACCCAAACCAAACGATGATCTGAACTTGACTGGCGTTTTTCAACCAATTCTGACATCGGTTCACCTTTTGCAGGCCAGAACACACCGCTGTCGACAACCTTAAAACCAAGTCGGGATGGTAAAACATAATCAGCGCGCATTCTCCAAAAGGCAGTATGATTAATTCCAAAAGGATTTTCAGGAGTATATGCAGCACCACCTTTACTTGCAGGCGTAAAGTCGCTATTAATTTTAGGACTTTCTATTAAAGACTTTATGCCTTCTCTAACAGCATTTCCTTCAACTGGCGAAGCATTTTGATCACCCATAATAACAAATTGAGAATTCGAAGCCAAACCACCTTTTACGCCTTTATCATCATAAATATACGAAGCTGAATTGTCTGAAATATAGTCTTTCCAAAATCTGATTTCATCATGATTTCTTTTCCCATTTCGATCTTCATCACCATCAAAAGTAGGAGGAGTTGGATGACTAACTAAAACGTGAATTATTTTATTGCCAATATCTACAGGAACATCCCAATGAGATTTTGAAGATAGTGGAAATTCCTTCCATGCCTTCTTACTATACCAATCCGATCCATCTGCTCTTTTGGTAAGCAGTGCTCCCGGCATATCTTTCCATTTAAAATTTTGAAAGGTACGAACATCTTTAGCATCAATAGGATATTTAGATAAAAGCATCATTCCATATTGTCCAGGATAAAGACCAAATCCCCATGCATCATTTCCAAAATTATCCAACTTTCCATCATTGTTCAAATCGTAAGGACTTGGCTGCCCCGTATTCACGGTTGAATAATAGTAATAAGGATAATCAATGGGCGCTACACCACCTTGGCTCACGTTCAAGTAATTTTTGATGAACGCTTTAACACCAAGTTCAGGATCTTTAATATAATCGAATTCGTTTAACAGAATAACATCAGGCCTCACGGTTTGAATAATCTGGGCGATATTTTTGATTTGAGTATTGTGACCTGAATTAAGCTGACTTATCAATATCTGCTCCGATTTTCCCATTGCTCCCTTGGGAGAATAATTATCAGATTCCATACTCACATTGTAGGTTGCAAATGTAAGTTCTGTTTTTTCTTGTAAATCAGACTGTGAAAAAAGAATTCCGGAAGAAAGCACGGAAAGGACAAAAAATATTTTCTTCATATAAATTAAATCTGCATTTCTGCAATGTTGACCCTACGAATATAAGAAGCTTGTTGGAACACGTTGCAAATCTCTTTGTTAAATATAGAACAAAAAAAAGCTGTCACCAAAAGTGACAGCTCCGAGAATATTAAAAAATCTTTCTATATCAAATGATTACACCGAAGATTAAAAAGACTAAAGTATTTTTCATAAATCTGTTTTTACTTTTTTTAAGCAGGAATCTGCTGACTTAAACAATGTAAAGTTCCAAATCCCCAGATAAAATCAATACAGCTTATACCAATTACTTCACGATCTGGGAAACATTCTGAAAGTATATTTAATGCTACTCGGTCATTACTGTCGTTGAATGTTGGTACTAAAACGCAATTATTCAATATTAAGAAATTAGCATAACTTGCCGGCAAACGCAACTCTTCAAAATCAACACGTTTTGGCATTGGCAACGCTACAATAACTGGAGATTTTCCGTTTTCTAATTTTGCATTTTGAAGACGCTTCAAATTATCCTGTAAAGGTTTGTAGTTTGAATCATTTTTGTCCGTTTCTACAATTGTTACAATTGTATCTTCATTTACAAATCGGCATAAATCATCGATATGTCCATGAGTATCGTCACCTTCAATTCCGTCTCCTAACCAAATTACGTTTGTAACTCCTAGATATTCTTTAAAAACGGCTTCGTAATCTTCTTTTGTAAAACCAGGATTTCTAACTTGAATTGTCGGATGCATCAAACATTCTTCAGAAGTCAATAAAGTTCCTTTTCCGTTTACATCAATTGCTCCACCTTCTACAATTACTGGTTTTCCTTTGTACATAACCTGTGTTAGCGGCACATCTATAAAATCAGCAATTTTACCAGGAACAAATTTATCTAATTGATAATTTTTATATTTTGCCCATCCGTTAAAATTAAAATTTAAAGCTTCTCTTTTTGAACCATTTTTTACAACAATCGGACCTGAATCTCGCATCCAGCTTCTATTTGTTTTATGAACGATAAAAGAAACATTTTCAATCTTTACGCGAGCTCTTTCGAGCATATCAGCAACTTTTTCTTTTAGTTTTTCATCGGCTACGACCAAAAAAACAGTTTCAAAAGTGGCTACTTTTTTAATAAACTCTACAAAAGCCCATTGAACTGCTTCATATTTTCCCGGCCAGTCGTTACCATTATGCGGAAAACATAAAACAATTCCTTGTTGTTTTTCCCACTCTGCTGGAAATCTTCTATTATTTGTTGACATAAATACGTTCTAATTTAGAAAGTGCAAAGATAAGCATTCGTAAGGATTATAAAACATCTGATCGAAAATCGTCCATCGCTCGCATAAAATACCTTCTAAAATTTAAGTTAAAGATTTCATAATGCCTTCTTAATATCTAACAGAAAGCTCAGAATTACTTTTGCCGAAACTAAAAACTAACACATGAAAAAATTATCAATCTCATTAATTGCTGCTGTTTTGATTTTGGCAAGCTGTACTAATGACGAAAAAAACAACGAACCAGAATTCTCTGTAAGCGAAAACCCAGGCACTTTTAAAGAAATTGGTTCTATTAAAATTGGCGGAGAAGCTGCAGCCGAGATTTCTGCATACTGCGAAAAAACAAAAAGACTTTTTACTGTAAACAACAGCGGTGTTAACCAGATAGATGTTATCGATATTACAGATCCGGCAAAACCTGCGATTGTAGGGAAAATTGATTTAACAGCATACGAAGGTGCTGCCAACAGTGTTTCTGTTTTTGATGGAAAATTGGCTGTTGCTTTAGAATCAACAATAAACAAACAAGGTAATGGAAAAGTTTTGGTTTTCAACACTTCAGATTACAGCTTAATTAAACAAGTTACTGTTGGAGCTTTGCCAGATATGGTAACTTTTTCTCCTGATGGAAAATTTATCATGACTGCTAACGAAGGTGAACCAAATACTGATTATTCACAAGATCCAAACGGAACTATTTCTATTATCGAAACAAGTACTTATGCTGTAACCACTTTAGATTTCAGTTCATTTGCTGGTCAGGCTGCTGCGTTAGCCAAAGACGGATTCAGGATTTCTAAATTTGCTAAAAGTTTCGCTCAGGATATTGAACCAGAATACATTACAATTGCCGACGATTCTAAAACTGCGTGGGTAACTTTACAGGAAAACAATGGTGTTGCAAAAGTTGATTTGACTTCTAAAACGATTACTGCAATTTATCCATTAGGTTTAAAAGATTACAATACTGCAGAAAATGCTATTGATATAAGTGACAGCGATGATAAAGTTGCTTTTAATCCGTGGAAAGTAAAAGGTCTTTATATGCCGGATGCTATTTCTCATTATACAGTAAATAATGTTCCTTACTTTGTAACTGCAAATGAAGGTGACGCAAGAGAATATACTGCTTACTCTGATGTTAAGCGTATGAAAAACATGAAATTGGATGCAACAATTTTTCCTGATGCAGCAACTTTAAAATTAGATGCAAACATGGGAAGATTAAATCTTGTTGCTGATATGGGAGATACTGATGGTGATGGAGATTTGGACGAAATGGTAAGTTTTGGCGGAAGATCTTTCTCTATATGGAACGGAAACACAGGAAAAATAGTTTATGACAGCAAAAATGATGCTGACAAAAAAACATACGAATTAGGAACTTACGACGATAAAAGAAGTGATGACAAGGGTTCTGAGCCAGAAGCGGTTGTTGCCGCTAAAATGGGAAATCAAAATATTATATTTGTTGGTTTAGAAAGATCTGATGCTTTTATGGTGTATGATGCAACAAATCCTGTTTCTCCACAATATTTACAAACAGTAAAAACCGGTGATGCACCAGAAGGTTTACTTTTTATTCCAGCATCAAAAAGTCCTACCAAAAGAAGTTTATTAGTGGTAAGCAGTGAGGGTGATGGAACTGTTAAAATTTTCCAGCCAGACTTGAAATAATATATTTCCAGTATATAAAAAAAGAGCAAAATGTAAATTTTGCTCTTTTTTTATACTTTCTATTGTGCTTATTTTAACGTATTTACACAATTAAATGCCAAAATATGGGAATTATGTAACTGCAAATACAACGCATTCTTGAATTTGACGTCTAATTTTGCTCCTGAGTTTAAAATAAAAACAATTTAATTTATTGATATCATGAAAAAGAAATTAGTATCAGCCTCATTATTATTACTATCATTAGCAGCAGGTGCACAAAATATGGCAACAACTGCTACGAAGCCAAGTACAGAACAAGAATACAATAAATGGTCTCTTGAACTTAATGGTGGTGTAAACAAACCAACCAGAACGATGACTCCAGGTTACACAACAGAAACTGCGAACTTTTTTCACGGAGATCTAGGTGTAAGATATATGTTTAATCCAAAGTTTGGTTTGAAATTAGATGTTGGATACGATCAATTTAAAGAGAAAAAAAATACTCCTGATTTTGAAAGCCGTTACGTTAGAGCAAGTTTACAAGGAGTTGTAAACGTTGGACGTGCGTTAAACTTCGAAACTTGGACAAACACAATTGGACTTTTAGCTCATGGTGGTTTTGGAGTTTCTCAAATTAGTACTGAAACTGGATTTGGAGGTCAAGATTATATGGCTCACGGAATCGCTGGTTTAACAGGACAAATTAGATTAAGCAACAGAGTAGCTTTGACTGGAGATTTAACAGGTATTGTTAACGGAAGACAAAACTGGAACTTCGACGGAATGGGTAATACAACAACTGGATCTTTTGACGGTGTTTTATTGAACGCTTCCGTTGGTTTAACTTTCTACTTAGGTAAACAAACAAAACATGCTGACTGGGTTGGTGAAGAAGATAGAATCACTGAATTGGAAAACAGAGTGGACTTAATCGAAACTGGTCTTATCGATTCAGACAAAGACGGAGTTGCTGATTTATACGATTTAGAACCAAATACTGTATCTGGTGTTGCTGTTAATACTAAAGGACAATCTATTGATACAAACCAAAATGGTGTGCCAGATGAATTAGAAAGCTACTTAGACAAAACTTACGAGAAAAAAGGTGCTGGATCTGCTACAAACAATACTGTTGAGGAATTAATCAATGGAGGTTATGTAAATGTTTACTTCGATTTCAACTCGTCTAAACCTACAAACGCTTCTTTATCTGGTGTTGATTTCTTAGTGAAATACTTGAAAAACAATCCAGGAAAATCTGCTGATATTATCGGATACTCTGATGAAATTGGAAACTCTGATTACAACACTGAATTGTCAAGAAAAAGAGCTGAAGCTGTGAAAAACGTAGCAGTAAACGCTGGAATCGACGCTTCAAGATTAAATGTAATTGCTAACGGTGAAGATACTTCTGTGAACAAAAATTCTAAAGAAGCACGTCAAATCGTAAGAAGAGTTACTTTCAAAGTAAAATAATCTTAGTTTAATATATTTTCAGAAAGCGGTTTCAAAATTTGAAACCGCTTTTTTTTTTGTTATAAAAAATATCTGAATATATCGCTCCGCTGGAGCTTTTTTTATTGTGTGTGTATTTTCTTTTCTATAAATATTTCGCTTCTCTGAAGCTTACAAAAATGAGCTGGCCTTTTTAGGCAAATCTTTTAAATATTATAAATACACAGAAGCTCCGGAGGAGCAAAATATTTATAGAATTTCAAAAATATAAATAAAAAAAGCTCCAGCGGAGCGACATATATAAATTCTGAATATGCGTATTCTTTTCTATAAAAATTTCACTTCTCTGAAGCGCATAAAAAAAGAGCTGTCTTTATAGACAGCTCTTTTAAAATATTTATAGATAAAAATTTAATTATTTATCAATTGCTCTTTTTGTAATATCACCAAAAGCATCAATTCTTCTGTCTCTAAAGAATGGCCAGTTCTGACGAACGTTTTCCTGTAAATCTAAATCAACCTCAGCAATTAAGATTTCTTCTTTATCGTGAGAAGCCTGCGCTAAAATTTCGCCTTGTGGTCCAGCAATGAAAGAAGCTCCCCAGAATTGAATTCCTTCCGTTCCTTCCAAATATTTCTCAAGTCCAATTCGGTTTGCCGCTGCAACGAAAACTCCGTTTGCTACGGCGTGACCTTTCATTACGTTCATCCACGCACCATATTGGTTTTCTCCGTATTGTTCTTTTTCTTTAGGATGCCACCCAATTGCGGTTGGATAGAACAAAACTTCTGCTCCTTTAAGTGCAGTAATACGAGCTGCTTCTGGATACCATTGATCCCAGCAGATTAATGTTCCAACAGTTCCTTTTTTTGTTTCGATTGCTTGAAAACCTAAATCACCTGGAGTGAAATAGAATTTTTCGTAGAAATGTGGATCGTCTGGAATGTGCATTTTACGGTATAAACCAGCTTCTGTTCCATCTGTGTCAATAATATACGCACTATTGTGGTAGATTCCTGCCATTCTTTTTTCGAAGAAAGGAACAATGATCACTACTCCTAATTCTTTTGCCAATTCGCTAAAAGCAATAAATGAAGTACTGTAAAGTGGCTCTGCTAATGCAAAATTATCTACATCTTCACTTTGGCAGAAATAATGACTGCTATATAATTCTGGAAGTAAAATAACTTCTGCGCCTTGACTCGCAGAATCTTTTACCCAGCTGATACATTTTTTAAGATTGTTTTCGGCGTTGTCATTCAAGTTTAATTGAATAACCGATATTTTATATTTTCTTTTCGGCATGACATAAAATTTAGAGTGCAAAAATAGTAAATTTTAGAGGAATGGCAAAGTGAGAAGTTGCTATAACCGTTAAACATTTTATAATTACCAATTCTTAGATTCACGCTCTAAATCTTCCTAAGTAATAACATTTGCGCTTTCTATTTCTAGCTCCGACTTTCTTAATTCTTCACTAAGATTTTGTCGATTAATTGAATCATCAGTAATTGAAAAACCTACAATTTGACTATCAAGATATTCTCTTATACGCTTTCTCTCTGTTTCCTGGTAATTCAAAATTTGCTTCATAACAGAAATCATTTTTAAATTAGCTTTAATAATTATTGTCTTTTCCATATGATCAAAATAAAAAGCAAAAATAAGTGAAAAGCTACAAAAAAAACCATTTTACATCAGCTTAAAATTAAACTTTTGTAAAATGGTTTTCGACCTAAAAAAATAGAAGCTAAATTAGCTGTTATTCGATTACAACTTTTTGAGTAAGGAATTCTGTTTCAGATTTTTTGAATTTAATTTCGAAAGTTCCTTTTACAGTTGCTTTAAATTTGTAAACTGTCTTTTTTGGTTCTGGGAGCTGCATAGTACAAACTCCTTCTGTTGGATATTTTGCAACTACTTGCAAACCTTTTACATCGCCAATTGTTACATCTGAGATTTTATCGAATTCTCCGCATGCATTATCTAGAACATAAGTCACCTCATAGCTTAACTCATCATTTACTTTTCCTGTTGCTGGTCCTTTAATTTCTGTTGCTAAAGCTGCTTTTGAAGTAGTAGCTGGTGATTTCTCATCGTCGTCGTTACTGCATGAAACTAATCCAATAGTTAAAAATAATACTACTAATACCGATTTTAATCTAAAACTTTTCATATAAAATAATAATTAATTGTTAATTACTATGAAGATGTGATAGAGTTGCAAAGGTTGCTTGGATAAAATGTTAAAAATTCTTGGAAACACATTAAACATTTGTAAATCAAAAGCTTATTTAATGAAAAAATTTTAATCAATTTTCATTATTTCTTATGAAAATAAAAAATTTCTTACCTAGCCCCGATAGAAGCGGCATCCTTTTTTTTGGCTCTCTAGATATAGAGAATTCCAAAAAAAAGATATAGCGGATAGCGGGACTAAACGTTCTTTCGAAAATGAGTGTTGCTGCTTCTAAACAAAAAAAACATCAGCGGTAAACTGATGTTTCTTGAAAGTATATTTTAATTTGAATTTAGGCTGTTTTCTTTTTAAAGATTTTTTTGAAAAGATTTATAACTGCTAAAACTACGAATCCTAAAACTAGTCCAATTACAAATTCCTTAAGGATTGCGGGAAGATTAATTTGTGGGACATAATGATGGAAAAATGGGATGTAATGAACAAATATTCCTCCTGCTACTAAAAGCAAAGCAATTGTTCCAATAACGGTTAAAGCTTTGATAACCAGTGGAAGTGCTTTTACTAATAAATTACCAATAAATCTTGATGGACTTTTTTCGCTTTTACTATATTTTATAAGTTTATAGCCTGCTTCATCCATTCTTACGATAAGCGCTACGATTCCGTATACGCCTATTGTTGCGATTACTGCAATAATTGAAGTTACGATGATCTGCTGCGTAATCGGTTCTTCTATAACGGTTCCTAATGCGATAATTACAATTTCGACAGATAGTATAAAATCGGTTATAATTGCCGATTTTACTTTTCCTTTTTCAAGTTCCAAGATTTGTTCCTCGGTAAGTTCTTCATTAGTAATCCCTTCAGATTCTTCGTGTTTGTGTGGAAAAATAAATTCGTAAATTTTTTCAGCTCCTTCATAAGCAAGAAAAAGTCCTCCCAGAACTAAAATTACGATTATCGCAACGGGCAGAAATGCACTTAATAAAAATGCAATTGGAAGGATAATAATTTTATTTAGTAATGAACCTTTGCTAATTGCCCACAAAACAGGAAGCTCTCGCGATGATGCAAATCCAGATGCTTTTTCGGCATTTACCGCCAAATCGTCGCCCAAAATTCCAGCTGTTTTCTTGGCCGCAACTTTACTCATTACTGCAACATCATCCATAATTGCTGCAATATCATCTAATAGAACAAAAAAACCTGAAGCCATTTTTTAAAATTTATTTTATTGAATGCGAAACTAGACATTTTGCTGTAATCTGCCCAATAATATCACATTAAATTTGCGTTTTTTATTCCTATTTTTCTGAAAGTACTTTTTAGCTGCATTGCCCTAAAATCACCCATAAAATGATAAAAACTAAGACTGTTCCAAAACATCCTCCTCCTAATTTTTTTGCACCGTAACCTGCTAATAATCCTCTAAATAAATTGTTCATGTTTTTTGATTTTTTAATTAATAATTTGCTGATTCTAATTTATTTAAAATTCTATATTTTTTAAAAATGAATTGTTATAAGAATTAGACAAAAAGTTTCAGAATTCACGGATAAAAAAAAAGCACCAGTAAAAACTGACGCTCTTTAAGAATAACATGTAAAAAAATTAATTTTCTGTCTGGTTTCTAAAAACCAATTTACCATCGAAAGCATCTAATAAAATGATACTTTCTGTTGTAATGTTTCCTGCCAAAATTTCTTTAGACAGCTGATTCAGTACCTCTCTCTGAACAACACGTTTTACTGGTCGTGCTCCAAATTGAGGATCATATCCTTTATCTGACAAATAAGCGATTGCTTCTGGAGTTGCATCCATAGTAATTCCTTGCAGTGCCAGCATTTTTGTAACACTTTTTAATTGTAAGCCTACAATTCTAGAAATATTATCAACTGTAAGCGGTGTAAACATTACGATTTCGTCGATACGGTTTATAAATTCAGGACGAACTGTTTGTTTTAATAATCCTAAAACTTCGTTTTTAGCTGCTTCTGTTGCTGCTTCAACGCCGCCTTTCAAATTTTCGAATTTCTCCTGAATAATCTGGCTTCCCATATTGGAAGTCATAATAATTATTGTGTTTTTGAAATCGGCCAGACGTCCTTTATTATCTGTTAAACGTCCTTCATCTAAAACCTGCAATAAAATATTGAAAGTATCTGGATGCGCTTTTTCGATCTCATCTAACAAAATCACAGAATACGGTTTTCTACGAACAGCTTCTGTCAATTGACCACCTTCATCATAACCCACATATCCCGGAGGCGCACCCACTAAACGGCTCACACTGTGGCGTTCTTGGTACTCACTCATATCGATACGCGTCATGGCATTTTCGTCATCAAAAAGATATTCGGCCAAAGCTTTTGCTAATTCGGTTTTACCAACTCCAGTTGTTCCTAAAAACAAGAACGTTCCAACAGGTTTTTTCATATCCTGTAAACCGGCGCGACTTCTACGAACGGCATCACTCACGGCTTCTATCGCTTCTTCTTGACCTACTACACGTTTGTGCAATTCATCTTCTAAATGCAATAGTTTTTCTCTTTCGGTCTGAAGCATTTTTGTAACCGGAATTCCTGTCCATTTTGCTACAACTTCTGCAATATCTTCTCTGGTAACTTCTTCTTTAATTAAAGAATTTCCAGATTGGAATTCCTGCAATTGTTTCTGCAAAACATCTTGGCGTTCCTGAGCTTCTTTTATTTTTCCGTAACGAATTTCGGCAACTTTTCCGTAATCGCCATCACGTTCTGCGCGTTCTGCTTCGTACTTGAAATCTTCAATTTCATGTTTGACAGCCTGAATTCCGTCAACAATATCTTTTTCAGATTTCCATCTTGCGTAGATCTCGTTGCGTTCTTCTTTGAGATTTGCCAAATCCATTCCCAAAATCTTCAGTTTCGATTCTTCTTTTTCACGTTTAATGGCCTCGATCTCAATTTCTAACTGCATGATTTTACGATCCAAAACATCTAATTCTTCTGGTTTCGAATTGATTTCCATACGCAGTTTAGAAGCTGCTTCGTCCATCAAATCAATTGCTTTATCTGGCAAGAAACGATTTGTAATATATCTTTGCGAAAGCTCAACCGCTGCAATAATTGCCTCGTCTTTGATTTGAACTTTATGATGCGTTTCGTACTTTTCTTTGATTCCACGAAGAATCGAAATCGCACTTTCTGTGTCTGGTTCGTCGATTAAGACTTTTTGGAAACGTCTTTCCAGTGCTTTATCTTTTTCAAAATATTTTTGATATTCATCTAAAGTTGTAGCACCAATTGCTCTTAATTCTCCACGAGCCAAAGCCGGTTTCAAGATATTGGCAGCGTCCATTGCGCCTTCTCCTCCACCCGCTCCTACAAGCGTATGAATTTCATCAATAAACAGAACGATATCACCTTCTGCAGAAGTAACTTCTTTTACAACCGATTTTAAACGTTCTTCAAATTCTCCTTTGAATTTCGCTCCGGCGATCAAAGCTCCCATATCTAAGGAGAAAACGATTTTATCTTTTAAGTTTTCTGGAACGTCTCCGTCTACAATTCTGTGTGCTAAACCTTCTGCAATTGCTGTTTTACCAACTCCAGGTTCACCAATAAGCATTGGATTGTTTTTGGTTCTACGAGTCAAAATCTGCAAGACACGACGAATTTCTTCATCACGACCAATAACGGGATCTAACTTTCCTGTTCTTGCTAATTCGTTTAAGTTTTTTGCGTATTTATTCAGCGAATTATAAGTTTCTTCTGCCGAAGCTGAAGTTACTCTTTCGCCTTTACGTAATTCTTCGATTGCTGCTTTCAGACCTTTTCCTGTAACTCCCTGATCTTTTAAAATCTGAGAAACTTTACTTTTTGAGTCAAAAATGGCTAAAATTAAATGTTCGATCGAAACATATTCGTCGTTCATTTTTTGTGCAATAATTTCGGCTTCGTTCAAAGCTTTATTTGCGTCTCTTGAAAGCAGTATATCACCTCCAGAAACTTTTGGAAAACTCTGAATTGTACTGTCTAAAATTTGTAGAAACAATGGCACATTTACGTTTAATTTTTTTAAGATAAATGGCGCTACGTTTTCATCAACTTCAAAAATAGCTTTGAAAATGTGTTCATTTTCAATTTGCTGCTGGCCATTTCGCTGTGCTAATTGCTGCGACAACTGAATGGCTTCCTGCGATTTAATAGTAAACTTGTTAATATTCATATTTTTCGATTTGATTGATTTATTATTTATTTGTTTAAGATTAAAGTTACGATTTATAGAGTTATTAAATTCAGCTCAAATAATCTAACTTTGCATTGGAATAGACAAATTATATTCCACAACATAAAAACAGACAAAATGACATTAAATATTGAATTTTATCAATTTTAATGCGTCAAAAAGTCATAAAACAAGACAAATATGAGTTTTTTTAATTCAATCTTCGGAAGTTCAGAGAACTCAGAAGCTCCAAAAAGTAAAATAAACTGGACAGAATTAACAGATATTCTTCAATTACAAGAAGTTGAAGCTATTTCTAAAGAAAAGCCAGTTGTTATTTTTAAACACAGCACAAGATGCAGCATCAGCCGAATGGCTTTGAAACAATTTGAAAGAGATTATGATCTTGAAGGTGTTGTTGATGCTTATTTTTTAGATTTGATTGCACACCGAGATATTTCAAATGAAATTGCATCAAATTTTGGTGTTTATCATGAATCGCCACAATTGATTTTAATCAAAGATGGCAAAGCAATTTACAATGTTTCGCACAGCGATATTGATGCTGAGGCATTGAAAAGTAAAATTTAGTTATAAGTTGTGAGTTATGAGTTATCACTCAGCTTAAATTACAGAAAAATTGAAAAGTTAAAAAGCCTTAAATTGTATAAAATCAATTTAAGGCTTTCTTTTTACTTAAATAATATGCTAGACTGGATCCTACACCCAACTTATAACTTATAACTTATAACTTATAATTCATAACTAAATTAAAAGCTTCCTCCAGATCCTCCTCCGCTGAAACCACCGTCTCCAAATTCCATTGGAGAAACCGTTTTAACTTCTGGTTTCATTCCGAAAGTTGAAGCTACAACCAAAGCTTCTGCATTTAAAAGTGAATCTGAATGATTGATTCTATCTGGTTTAAAGGTTAATCCGCTTTCTTTTTCTTTAAGTTTTTTAATTGAAAAATAAGTGATTACAAATAAAACCACACCTCCAATAGTCAGCGCAACTTCAACTGGCAAAACCGAATAATAGAATCGAATCGTGTAAATTGAAAATGCAATCGATAAAAAACTAATCCAAAGCATTATTTTATCTTTTGTTCTTAAAGCCTGCACCAAATAAACTACAGGTACAATAAACGTAAATGCATAGAAGAAAAATGCAAAAGGAATATCTGTTCCTGGTTTTACTTCTGTCCCTAATAATTCAGCAGACAGTTCTCTTACTACTAAATAATTACAAGAAAAATAAAACAGTATCAAACAAAAACTATTGGCTAATAAAAGTCCATTGTAGTAGTAACTCTTTGTTAGCTTTTGAATGATTTTTTTAGTTATAAAATAAGAAACACCTGCAAAAATCATTGCTGTAAATGGCAAAATCGCTTTTCCAATATCTCCAAATTCAAACATTTGAAAAAATAAAAAAATGGTTACAGCTAAACAAAAAACCAACATGGAGAGTAAATGCAGGTATCTTAAAAACATAAAAAGCGCACCAACAGCTACAAAAACTGCAATAACAGTTTCGTAACCTTCGGTTGTTACAGCTACGCCAATTCCTAAACAGAAAAGCGCACCTAAAATAAAAGCATCATCTAAACCGTGACTGCGATAATCTTGTTTTCCAAGAAATTCTGCTCCAGCAAAACCAACTGCAGCAAATATATATGAGCAAATTTTCAGGTAAAAATGCTCGGAATTTAGTCCAACTAACGAAATCATTCCGCAAATTGAACTATACAATAAAGTTCCAAGCAAAAAGAAACCAATTCTCACCAGAATATTATTTTGGTTTTTAAGAACTGGTAATTCCTTTTCAATAAATTTCTTCTGTTCTTTACTTATAAAGCCTCCGTTGAATAAAGTATTGGCTTCATCAACTAAAACTTCGTTATTTAATTTTTTTCTATCGTATACTATCATTCTGCAATTTCTTTATGGAATTTTTTAATCAATTTAATAAACATTACAATTGAACCAACAAAGTAAGCTGGAAGCAAGAAGATAAATAATTCCCAAATTTGAGAAAAATCAACATTTTCAAAAATTCTGAATATGAAGATATTTCCACCAATATAGGCATACAGAATCATGAAAACATATAATGACATTGCTTTGTATTCATAACTGGCCTTATAGAAATAATAAGTGGAACCTGCTAAAACTACAGCAAATAGCAACCAGATTAAAGTTTCAAAATTTGTTAAATTACTAATTGATGCGATACTAATAATATGCAAAGCAAAGGTTAGAAAAATTAATGCGAAATGAGTTTTTAAGGAAATCCGCTTACTATAAATCGTCCACAAAATCAATAAAATGCCAAGCATAATAGCAGAATAACTCAAACTCTGACTTGCGTAAAAATCATTGTTCCTCATTAAATCCTGCGGTGTCACAGAAAGTCCGATGTAAGCAGCTAGTCCCGTTACAGCGATCGTTAAAACACTTTTATTGTCAAAATAATAAGCACAAAAGAAACTCACTATAGTTGGCACCAAAGTCGCTAATCCGTAGTGTTCTCCAAAGGGCTTATATTGAAATTGAAGATATCCAATAAAAATACAAGTCAAAATATTAGCCAGTAAAACTAAATATTCTAAAACAGGATTTTCGAAAACCGTTTCTGTTTTCTGAAAACCTTTTGAATTTTTAAAACAGTAATAAAAGCAAACTGCAATTACAATTAAAAGCAGAGATAGAATTGCGATATGTCCAATTGAATCAATGTTTTCATAAATCAAAATTCCAATTCCAGAAGTAAATAAAAGTACTGATAAATAAAGAAAGAGCTTTAACTCTGCATTTACCGAAAAGATATTTAAATTTCGATATGATTTTATTTCATCAAACTGATTTTCTGTTATTAAGCCCTTTTCAAAAAGAGCAGCAGTTGATTGTTCATTAAATTTTTTCATCTATTTCTTTTTAACCTATATATAAATATATGGAATAAGTATGAATTTCCTCTTTTTGCAAATTGTCGAATTAATTTATTTTTTCTTTATTAATAAAAAGAACTGATTTTTTAGTGTAAAAGCAACACTTATAATTCTTATAATCAAAACTTTAAAAGCTAAAAAATTGATAAATTTATTTGAATTTATTTTTATTCTTATACATTTGTGCAATCGATTACATTTACTAATTAAACCACAAAAAACCACACTTAAATGAAAACAAAACTTCTTGTATTGGCATTGCTTATGCCCTGCTACATTCTTTTTGCTCAAAATTATTTTATGAGCGCACCTGAAGGATTTGGCGCAGCTGCAACTGGTGGAGGAAATACAGCACCCGTCACCGTTACAACGTTGTCAGAATTAACAGCAAAGCTTAAACTTACTACACCGCAAGTAATTTTAGTTTCAGGAACTATTACCTGCACCTATACTAGTTTACAAATAAATGACAAAACAATTATCGGACTTCCAGGCGCGCGATTAGTCAATTTGGAACAAACTGCTGCGGGTTCTGGTATCTTAAATTTAAAGCCTGGATCTAATAATATCATTATTCGAAATTTAATTTTTGAAGGTCCAGGCGCATACGATGTTGACGGACGCGATAACCTTACATCTGAAGCTACAAACATCTGGGTAGATCACTGCGAATTTCAAGACGGAATGGATGGCAATTTTGATAATAAAGGCGCTGCCGATAATGTTACGGTTTCTTGGTGTAAATTTACGTATTTAAAAACTCCAAAAGCCGGTGGTTCTGGCGGTGCAGACGATCACAGATTTTCAGATTTAGTTGGATCATCAAAATCTGACGCTCCTGCAGATGGTCATTACAGCATTACTTTTAAAAATTGTTATTGGGCAGAAGGCTGTAAAGAAAGAATGCCGAGAGCTAGAAATGCTGAGTTGCATATTTTAAATTGTTACTACAACACTTCGGTTTCGGGTTCACTCGCAATTGGTTTAGGAGGAGGAAATAATAATACAACTTGTTATGTTGAAGGAACCGACTTCGCTAAAATTGGAACGGCTTTTAAAAATTATGTAAGTACAGATGGCGGGACAATTGGCGTGGCATTTACAGATTGTATAAATGCACCTGCAAATTCTGGAACTGCTGTAACAAAACCTTCATATGCCTACAGCGCTCTTCCAATTGGAAATGTTGCAGGATTTATTTCAAATGCTTCTTGCGGTGCTGGAGCAACGCTTCAAGTGACTGCTCAAGGTGTTTTGTCTACAAGTTGTAATAATTTGGGTCTTAATGATCATGTTAACAGTCTGGAGTTAAAATATTATCCGTCGGTAATTAATCGTTTTTTGAATATTGATTTTTCAAGTTCAGATAATGGCTTGGCTCAGGTCAATTTATTTTCTTCAAATGGATCAAAAGTATATTCGCATTCTAAAAATGTTTCTCCAGATGAAAAATTGGAATTAAATGTTGGAAATCTTTCTAAAGGAATTTATATCTGTAAAGTGGAAATTGAAAATCGAAGCAAAACTTTTAAAGTAGTTAAAAATTAAACTTCATAAAAAATAAAGGTCATTGAAACAAATCAATGACCTTTATTTTTTTATAGCTTTTAAAAAGAAATTAAAAAGCTGCTTTCATTTTATCTTTTATTGCATCAAGGCATAAATTATTAATACTTCCTTCGTGCGTGTGTTTTGTTTCTTTTGGAGATTTATATGTTCCCGCTTCCAACTGTTCTGCAACAGCTTTGTATGCATCTCTAAACGGCATTCCTTCTACAACCATTTCGTTAAGAGTATCTACTGTAAATAAATAATCGTATTTTTTATCTTCTAAAATATGATCTTTTACTGTGATGTCTTTTATTGAAAATATCGCTATATCCAGACAAGATTTTAAGGTTTGAATCGCTGGAAATAATCCTTCTTTCAAAAGTTGTAAATCTCTGTGATAGCCGCTTGGAAGATTATTGGTAATTAAAGTGATTTCGTAAGGAAGCGCCTGAATCTTATTGCATTTTCCTCTGATTAATTCGAAAACATCTGGATTTTTCTTGTGAGGCATAATGCTTGAACCCGTCGTAAGATGTGCCGGAAGACCTATAAAATCGAAATTCTGACTCATATACAAACAAACGTCCATTGCAAATTTGGACAATGTGCCTGCAACACTTGTCATAGCAAAAGCAACGGTTTTTTCTGCTTTTCCACGGCTCATTTGTGCGGCAACGGCATTATATTTCAAGGTTTCAAAACCTAATTCCTGCGTTGTAAAAGTTCTGTTGATTGGAAACGAACTTCCATAACCTGCAGCAGATCCTAACGGATTCTGATCTACAATTTTTGAAGCGGCGTTCAACATTGTAATATCGTCAATCAGACTTTCTGCATAAGCCGAAAACCACATTCCGAATGAAGACGGCATTGCGATTTGCAAATGCGTATATCCTGGCAACAATACATTTTGATGTTTTTCTGCTGATTCCATCAACAAATCAAAAAGTGTTTTTACCTGTTCTTTTATGGCTTTTAATTCGTCTTTTAAATACAAATGAACATCAACCAAAACCTGATCGTTACGAGAACGTGCAGTGTGGATTTTTTTTCCAGCGTCGCCTAGTTTTGCAGTTAATAAATATTCGATTTTAGAATGTACGTCTTCAAAACTGTCTTCGATTTCGAAATTTCCAACCACAATATCAGCGATAATTTCGTTTAAAGCATCAACCAAAAAAGTTGTTTCTTCTGAAGTTAACAAACCAATTTGCCCTAACATTTTGGCATGTGCAATTGAACCTAAAGCATCGTATTTTGCTAAAACCAAATCCAGTTCACGATCGTTTCCTACTGTGAATTGTTCGATTTGTTTATCTGTTGGTATTCCTTTTTCCCAAAGTTTCATAGGTTATGTTTTTTTTTCGCCACGAATTCACGAATTATTTTTTCAAATGTTTGCAATTATTTTTTTTCGAATTAATTCGAATTAATATTTCGTTTAGATAAAAAAAAAAATAATTCGTGAATTCGTGGCTATTTTTCTTTTCTTATAATTTAAAGAACCCGTTCAGTATTTTAATATACAAATCGACTCCTTCTACAATTTCGTTTACAAAAATAAATTCGTCTGCTGAATGCGAACGTAACGTTTCGCCTGGTCCTAATTTTAAAGACTGACAGCTTAAAACAGATTGATCTGAAAGTGTTGGAGAGCCATAAGTTGTTCTTCCTAACGCAATTCCGGCTTGAACTAAACCGTGCGCAACCGGAATAGATGAAGCATTTAAATGCATCGATCTCGGCGTAACTTCTGCATTTACGTTTGCTTTTACAACTTCTAAAATTTCAGCATTTGTATAACGATCGGTTACACGAATGTCCACCACTAAATCACATTCTGACGGTACAACATTATGCTGCTTACCTGCATTGATCTGCGTTACGGTCATTTTTACAGGACCTAAAACGTCTGAGATTTTATCGAATTTATAGTTTTTAAACCATTCCATTACCGGAATTGATTTGTACAAAGCATTATCATCATTTTGGTGCGCGGCATGGCTTGCGGTTCCTTTTACTTTTACATC
>NZ_CAMLIX010000002.1 GCF_946479975.1 uncultured Flavobacterium sp. | reverse complement strand
AGCGCCCAAAAAATCTATCATGAAAAAAACATTATTTCTATTTGCCTGTATGTTTTGTTTACCCAACTTCTTTTTTGCACAAACAAAACCAGAACCTTCTGCTATTTTTGGTAAATCTTACGATTATGTAAACGACTTCGAAAAAATTCTTACTCCAAATCAAGTAAAGAGTTTGAACGATTTTCTAAAAACAAGCGAAGCTAAAACAAAAACCAAAATTCTTATTGTAACAACTTCTTCTATAAATCCATACACCGATTTAAGCGAATATTCAGTTGATTTAGATAAATATATTCTTTCGCAGTTAAAAATCGACACTTCAATTTTGATTGTGATAAGCAAGCAATTAAGACAAATTCAGATTCAAGGCGTAGAAAAAGTACGCGAAAAAATGAGCGATCAGGAAATGAAAGATATTGTAACAACTTACATTGTTCCAGAACTGAAAAAAGGAGATTATTACAAAGGTCTTCAGCAAGGTGCAATAGAACTTGTTAAAAAAGTAGAATAATGAAAAATCCGATTTGTTAAAGCAAATCGGATTTTTTTTTGGTTTGAAATTCACATTTCTTCCATAAAAGCAATATCTTGTATCATCTATAAAACTAGAAAATTATAAAGATGAATTTAGAAGATTATAAAAAAGAATTCTCAGAAGATGATGCTGTGGGCTGGTTTGAAATTGATAAAGAATTTGACCGTTTATATCCTGGACAGGAACCCAAACATTTTGCGCCCGCAATTAGTTATATGCTTGGCGGCGAGCATCCGCTTGACGGCGTAAGTTATTACGAAAGTAAAAATCAAGAAGAACATTATCATTTTATTACTTACGGTTTTTCTGAATTGTATTACGACGAAGAAAAAGTGAACGGAGAATTCAGCAAATGGGGATTTGAACTTACTTTTAGACTAAAACCTTATGAGGCTGATAACGGAAATCCGAGTTGGGCAATAGCATTGCTGCAAAATATTGCCAAATATGTTTTCAGCAGCGGCAAGTGGTTTGAAGAATTTCACTACATGCCTGCCAACGGTCCGATTCGTTTAAATACTGAAACCGAAATTACTGCGTTAGTATTTGTAACAGATCCTGAAATTCCAAAAAAACAAACTCCACATGGCGAAGTTTCTTTTCTTCAAATCGTTGGAATAACTAGTGCTGAATACCAAAGCATTCTAGAAAATCAAGAAACAGTAGAAGAATTAGTCAATAAATTAAAAGAAAATAATCCGTTACTAATTACCAATTTAGATCGAAAAGATTAAAGCAAAACCATGATTAATTACAATAATAAAGCTTTTAAACCTGTCAGTAATACTGAAAACGGAGAAACGTCTAACGAAACCGTTTTTCAATATAAACATCAAGGAAATATTTTAACTTCAGAATATTCAGGAGGAAAAATCATTTCAGGTCATTTAATTGGTTTGGTTGACGAAAAAGGAAACATCGACATGCGCTACCATCAAGTAAATGAAAAAGGCGAATTAATGACGGGAATCTGCCATTCTAAACCAGAAATTCTGGAAAATGGAAAAATTAGACTGCATGAAACCTGGCAATGGACCTCTGGAGATTTATCAAAAGGAAATTCTGTGATCGAAGAACAATAATTTACAATTAAAAAACAGCACTTTAAAATGAAAAAATTTCTTTTCTTATTTCTTTTAGTAACCACTATTTCTTATTCGCAGACTAAAAAAGAAACGCTTGTTGGAAGCTGGAAAGCAACAGATTCCAACGGAGTAGAAAACAAAATGGTCTTTAGTTCTGACAATTATGTTTCTATGACGATTAATGGAGAATTTATTGATGGAAAAAATTATGTAATCAAAACGGGCAAAAATATCGGACAGAATGGTGTTTTAAAATATGAAATTGACGAATCAAAAACTCCGATTCAAATGGATATTATTGCCTCGGCTGTTGATAAAACAAAGTCAACTGAAAAAGGCAGAATTTTGGCAATTCTTGACTTTATTACTAATGATGAAATCAAACTCAACATCAGCTTAACAGGAAAGAGAGCTTTACAATTTGACGAATCTAACAAAGACAGTACAATTGTATTAAAAAGAGAAAAATAACTAGTAACTTTATTTCCAGTATTTTATAGCATTAAATTTTATTTGAGTTTGATCTAAAATAAAAAAATTATGAATCAGGAAATTAAAAACTATCACAATTCTCAAACAGCTGAAGACAAAGAAATCTGCGATCTTCTCTACTCCATTATAACTAAAAATTTACCCGATGCCGAAAGCAAAGTCTGGCACGCGCATCCTGTTTGGTTTCTAGACGGAAATCCGATTGTGGGTTACAGCAAATTAAAAGATTCTGTTAGATTGCTTTTCTGGAGCGGCCAATCTTTTGATGAGGAAAAACTGCAAAACGAAGGTTCCTTCAAAGCTGCCGAAATGCGTTACACCAACGTTGATCAAATTATTGAAGATGATGTAAAGCGGTGGCTTCAAAAAAGCGTAGAAATTCAGTGGGATTACAAAAATATTGTCAAACGGAAGGGCATTTTAATTCGTTTAAAATAAACCAAATATTTCTGGCAGTAATGGCGTGTCCCTCCGGGTCAGGCTGTCCGCTGTATCTTTTATGGTGAACACCACCATAAAAGGATGCCGCTCCATCCTTCACGCGTCTCGTTTTTACAAGAACTTTTGTATTTCCTGAAAAATAAAATTTAGTTTAAAATACTGTTTTAGACTACATCAATCATAGATTTGGCTACATCTATTTGCCTGATGCTGCGCAGCTTTGTATCATCAAAAAAATAGTATTATGAAAATTATAATTACAGGTTCTTTAGGGAACATTAGCAAACCTTTGGCGAAAACTCTAATCGCACAAGGGCATCAAATTACAGTAATTGCAAGCAGCAACGACAGAAAATCGGAAATTGAGAATCTGGGCGCTATGGCCGCAATTGGTTCCGTAAATGACGCAACTTTTTTAACGCAGACCTTTAAAGGTGCAGACGCCGTGTACTGCATGATTCCGCGTGCGAATTATTTCGATCCCAATTTGGATTTAGATACTTTTACTCGCACCATTGGAAATAATTATGCAGCAGCCATTTCAAAATCTGGCGTAAAACGTGTTGTGTTTTTAAGCAGTATTGGCGCGCATTTAGAACAAAATTCAGGAATTATTCAGCGTTATAACGAAATCGAAGCCGTTCTCAATCAACTTTCAAATGTTTCAATTACATTCATGCGACCAACTTCATTTTATTACAATCTACTGGCTTATATTCCGATGATTAAAAATCAAGGTATTATCGCCGTAAATTACGGAGCCGACGACTTGATTCCGTGGGTTTCTCCAAACGATATTGCAGCAGCAATTGCCGAAGAGCTTACAACTCCGCTTGATGGAAAAAAAGTTCGTTACGTAGCAAGCGAAGAACTTACTGGACCTCAAACAGCAAAAATTTTAGGAGAAGCAATTGGAATTCCAGATTTAAAATGGAAATTAATTAGCGACGAAGAAACGTTAAACGGTTTAACTGCGGTTGGAATGCAACCCAAAATTGCAAAAGGTTTAGTCGAAATGTACGCTGGACTTAACAACGGTTTACTAGCTGAAGATTATTATCTAAATCGTCCAGTTTTAGGAAAAACGAAACTCGCAGATTATGCAAAAGAATTTGCTGTAATTTTCAATCAAAATTAAGAACTTTGTAATATGGCAAGTCAGCAACCTCTTCGATTTAAATCAATTAGCGAATTTCACGATTTTCGAGATTTGCCAAAACCCGAACATCCTTTGGTGAGCGTTTACAATTTTGAAGATCTTAAATATCTCAACAGCGAAGAACCTAAAAGTTTAATGCTTGATTTTTACTCGATTGCATTAAAAAGAAATGCCAACGCCAAAATGCGTTACGGTCAGCAGGAATATGATTTTAAAGAAGGAGTTTTGATGTTTCTCTCGCCGGGACAAGTTTTTTCTATTGAAGGAAATTCTGAAATGAAACACACAGGATGGTCATTATTGATTCATCCTGATTTTCTTTGGAACACACCGCTAGCGCAGAAAATCAAGCAGTACGCTTATTTTGGTTATGCAGTCAATGAAGCACTGCATCTTTCTGATAAAGAAGAAAATATGCTGCTTGAAATTATTAAAAATATCCAGCAGGAATACCAATCTAATATTGATAAATTTAGTCAGGACGTTATTATTGCACAAATTGATTTGTTTCTAACCTACGCCGAACGATTTTACAACAGACAATTTATTACCAGAAAAATCAGCAGTCATCAGATTTTAGCGCGTTTAGAAAAATTATTAGAAGAGTATTTTAACGATGTTTCTTTGCAACAAAAAGGACTTCCAACGGTTCAATTTATTGCCGAAAACTTAAACGTTTCTCCCAATTATCTCAGCGCATTATTGAAGACGCACACAGGGCAAAATACACAGCAGCACATTCATAATAAATTAATAGAAAAAGCAAAAGAAAAACTTTCGACGACAAATTTATCAATTAGCGAAATAGCTTTTGAATTGGGTTTCGAACATCAGCAATCATTCAGTAAACTATTCAAAACCAAGACAAATACTTCTCCAATAGAATTTAGACAATCATTCAACTAATTACTTTTTTTCATAAATTCGTTACACCAAAAAGAGCAAAAAATGAGCTCCTGCAATAGGAGATTTCTTTTTATTTGGCATGTCATGATTATTAATCTGTCTTTTCAATTTGGCTTTGGTTCTGAATTTACTTTTAAAAAATAAATATAAAATGAATAGTAAAACTACTGTAAAACCTGCTAAAAAATGTTTCGAACACCTTGGCGGAAAACTAGGAGAACTTCTTCTGGAATCTTTTATTGAAAAGCAATGGATTGCCAAAAAAGAATCTTCAGACAAACATTTTCATATTACCGAATTGGGCGAAAAAGAATTCACAAAGTTAGGTTTGGATCTTACCAAAATCAAATCGGAAGAAGTTTAATTTTATAAATTTCCAATCGTTTTCTGCAATAATCGTAGCACTTAATTTCATACCTTAGTTTGCTTTAAAATATTAAACTATGACTAAGAAAGAAATCGCTAAAAACTTCCTGAATCTAGCAGCAAAAGGGCATTCTCATGAGGGTTTTCGATTGTATATCGGAGAAAATTTCAAACATCATAACGCCCATTTTAAAGGTGATGCAGAAACTTTGATGCTTGCCATGGAAGAATCTGCCAGAACAAATCCGAATAAGATTTTCAAAATTCATCATATTGTTGAAGATGGAAACTTTGTCGCAGTACATTCGCATCTTAAACAAACTCCCACAGATATTGGTTTTGCAGTAGTTCATTTTTTAAAATTTGACTCCGACAAAATCATAGAACTTTGGGATTTAGGGCAACCAATTCCGAAAGAAACAATTAATGAAAATGGGATGTTTTAGTTTTAGTTTTCAGTCTCAGTCACAGTTTTCAGTCTCGCGAAACTGAAAACTGCGACTGAAAACTGTGACTCACAACTGAGACTAAGACTGAGACTGAAAACTGTGACTGAAAACTAACAAAAATACTCCTAAAAATAAATGACCTTTTTTTCTAAAATCAACTTCCTGTTCCTGATCCTATTCATAAGTTGTAATTCTTCTGCACAGAAAAAAGAAGCGTATCAAAAAAGTATTGACAGTATAATTCAAAATACTATTCCGCAATTTAATGGTGTTGTTTTGATTTCTCAAAACGGAAAAACTGTCTATTCAAAAGCGCAAGGATTTGCCAATTTTGAAACAAAAAAGCCTTTAAACCTAGACAGCCAATTTGAAATTATGTCAATTACCAGACAAATTACTGCTTCTTTGGTTTTACGAGAAGTCGAAAAAGGTAAAATTGATCTCCATACTCCAATAAAAAAATATCTGCCAACTTTAGAGCAGACATGGGCAGATACCATAACAGTTCATCAGTTGTTAAATCATTCACATGGAATCACTAATTTACAAAAACCTTTACTATTTAAACCTGGAACTGATTTTAAATATGGTAATGAAGGTTATCCAATACTAGGTCAGATTCTTGAATCGGTGTCTAAAAAAACCTATAATGAACTAGCAAATGATCTATTTAAAAAGCTAAAAATGAAAAACACATTTTGTTATTCAAAAGACGTCGATAGAAATTTAGTTACAGGTTACCTTTTAAACGGCATTAATTTAAAAAAGGCTGAAAACAATTTAATAAGCTCTTACAAAGTACCATCAGGCGGTCTTATTTCTACAGTAAATGATCTTTTAATCTGGAATAATAATCTTCACAAAGGAAAAATTCTAAAACCAGAATCTTACAAATTAATGACATCCTATACCATTAAAAATCAGCATAATTTCTTCGGAAAAGAAAAAGAAGGATACGGGTACGGCTTAAGAATTATAGAAAAAGAGCCTATTAAATATTTTGGACATACGGGATTAGGCAACGGATTTTCTGCTGTAAATTTGTATTTCCCAGAAAGCGATGTGAGTTTGATTGTTTTAGAAAATCTGATGCCGGAAGATTCAAATTTATTTTACGCATCTGAATTTAAAATGAAAAACATTCTACTGAAAAGTGATTTATTAAATAAAAAATAACTCAAATGGCAAAAAATAAAACCACGGAAACTCAAGCTAGTGTTACTGATTTTATCAACGCTGTTGAAAATGAAGTTAAAAGAAACGATGCTTTTGAGCTTCTTAAAATAATACAAGAAACTACTGGTTTTGAACCCAAAATGTGGGGACCGAGTATTATTGGTTTTGGAAGTTATCATTATAAATATGAAAGCGGACACGAAGGCGATGCACCATTAGCGGGATTTTCGCCAAGAAAAACTGCCATGACCGTATATTTTTATCTGCCAGAAGACGAAAGAGAAGAACTTTTAACGAAACTAGGAAAACATACTTCTTCAAAGGCTTGCATTTACATTAAAAAATTGGCTGACATTGATATAGAAATTTTAAAAAAGATAATTTTGCTTTCTATTGCCTACACCCAAAAATTATATCCCTCCAAATAAACAAAAATTAGATCCCTCCACACAAAATGACCACATTCTTAATTCTCTTATTGTTAGTAATTTTCGCCGTTTATCGATTTTTAGAACATCCAAAATTCGGAAAAGCACCTTCTGGCGAAAGATTAGCCCTAATTCAAAATTCGCCTCAATATAAAAATGGCAAATTCGAAAACCAATCGTTTACTCCAGATCTTGCCGAAGGAGCAAGTATGGCGGGAGTTTTGTTTGAATTCTTTTTCAAAAAAGTGGATCGAAAAATCCCTACCGATTTGATTCCGTCTATAAAAACCAATTTACATGAACTCTCGATCGATCAAGATATTTTGGTTTGGTTCGGACATTCGTCTTATTTTATTCAATTGGAAGGAAAACGTTTTTTGATTGATCCTGTTTTCAGCGGCAACGCCTCTCCTATTCCCGGCACAACAAAATCGTTTAAAGGAACTGATATTTATACTGTTGAAGATGTTCCTGAAATTGATTATTTATTGATTACACACGATCATTATGATCATTTGGATTATGAAACCATTTTAAAATTAAAGCCGAAAACAAAGAAAATAATCACAGCTCTTGGCGTTGGTTCGCATTTTGAATTCTGGGGTTTTCCTGTAGAAGACATCATTGAAAAAGACTGGTTTTCTACAATTGAATTGGATGAAAATCTAACAATTCATACAGCGCCTTCAAGACATTTTTCGGGTAGAAGTTATAAGAGGTGTAATACACTTTGGACTTCTTTTATTTTAGAAACTAAAGATTTTAAAATGTATTTGGGCGGAGACAGCGGTTACGATTCTCATTTTGCGCAAATTGGCGAAAAATACGGACCTTTTGACATTGCATTATTAGACAACGGTCAGTACAATGAAAAATGGAAATATATTCACAATATGCCTCAAGATGTAATAAAAGCCATGAAAGAGTTAAAAGCGAAAAGAGTTTTTCCTGTGCATTCTTCTAAGTTTGCTTTATCGCTTCATTCTTGGGATGAACCTTTGATTAAAGTAACGGAATTAAATGCAAATTCAGAAAACCCGATTTCTTTGATTACACCGATGATTGGAGAAGCTGTTGAACTTAAAAATGAAAAACAGCAATTTAAACAGTGGTGGAAAGGGGTTAATTAATTTTAGATTGCAGATTTTAAATTTTAGATTTCTGCTGAAAATTAAAACTAAACTTAATAACTTGAAACAAACTAAAAAACTGTGAAACAAAAAATATACTATTTTGCAATTGCATTTTTGTTGACAATAAACTTGTTTTCTCAAAATACGTATGTCTTTTTGGGATCTTATAATCGCGATAAAACGGTCGAGGCTATTCAGGTTTATCAGCTGGATACATTGAGTGGCAAATTGACAAAATTTACTTCGGTTAAAAATATTGTGAATCCGTCGTATTTGACGGTTTCTCCAAACGGAAAATTTGTTTATGCCTGCACGGATACTAAGACACCAAATGCTGGAAGCATCAGCAGTTTTGAATTCAATCCCGAGAATAAAAGCTTGACTTTTTTAAACAGTCAGCGAAGTGGAGGCGAAAACCCTGTTTATGTCAGCGTTCATAAAAGCGGCAAATGGATTGCAAACGCAAATTACACCGAAGGAAGTGTTTCTGTTTTTCCGATTTTAGAAAATGGTAAAATCGATTCGATTGCTCAGAATTTTGAATATTTGGACGGAAGTACCCATAAAGAAAGGCAAACCAGATCGCATGTACATTCGGCTGTATTTTCGCCTCAAAACGATTACTTATTTTTACCCGATTTAGGTGCCGATAAAATTCGCTGTTATGCATTTGACGAAAATCTGAAAAGGCCTTTAGTGGAAACGAAAAATCCGTTTACAAAAACCGATTTAGAAGCTGGCCCGAGGCATTTTACTTTTCATCCCAATCAAAAATTTGGTTATTGTATCGAAGAAATGGCGGGACAATTGAGTGTTTACAATTATGAAAATGGTGTTTTGAACAAAATCCAGCGTATTGCAACACATTCTGACAAAGTAAAAGATGGTTTTGAAAGCTCGGATGTTCATATTTCTCCAGACGGAAAATTTCTGTACGCCACAAATCGAGGCAAAGAAAACAATATTGCCATTTTTTCTATCGACGAAAACGGACTTCTCAAAAACATTGGTTATCAGTCTACTTTAGGAAAACATCCGCGCGTTTTTGCCATTGACGAAAGCGGTAAATTTCTAGTCGCATCAAATGTTGAAACAGGAAATGTTATTGTTTTTAAAAGAGATTCTAAAACAGGATTATTGAAAAAAACAGGAAAACAAGTTAAAATGGAACATGTTTCTTGTGTTCAGATTAAGAGAATTTAAAATCTCTTTTTGTCATTTTTAACTGAAAGAAAATCAAAATATTAGAATTATACTAATCATCAAAAAAAACAAAAAATGAAAACATCAAACTTCAATCTACAGCCTGATTTTTTAGAAAACGAAATTACAAAGTTAATTCCGTTAGAAGAAAAACATTTTGAAGCTTTATTTGAAGCAGCTTCCGATCCTTTGATCTGGGAACAAAATCCTGTACGAAACAGATATGAAAGAGATGTTTTTAAAACTTTTTTTGGAATCATACTTACAAAAGGTTCGTTCTTAATTCTCGATAAAGAAACGAATGAAATAATGGGCACAACCAGTTTCTACGATTACGATCCCGAGAAATCAAGCGTTGCAATTGGTTACACTTTTATTACCAGAAAATATTGGGGCGGACCTTATAATAGAGCAAACAAAAAATTATTGATCGATTATGCTTTTCAGTATGTCGATTTGATACTTTTCCATGTTGGATCAGAAAATTTTCGTTCGCAAAAAGCCGTTTTAAAACTTGGAGCAGAAAAGAAAAGAGATATGGTACTTCCTGTAAATGGTGTTGACAAACCCTATTTTGAATTTGAATTGAAGAAATAGGTTATAGTCACGATTTACATTCTCATTTGCAGTAAACCATTATTTTTGCAGCAAAATTTAACTTTTTACATTTAAGATTACAATAACAATGAAAAGAATAACAGTATTCTGTGCCTCAAGTTTTGGGACCGAAAAAATTTATGAAGAACAAGCAATTGCATTAGGAATAACGCTTGCAGAACAAAATATAGAATTGGTTTATGGCGGAGCAAATGTAGGCTTGATGGGCGCAGTTGCAGACGGCGCTTTAAATGCAGGTGGAAAAGTAATTGGCGTTTTACCCAACTTTTTAAGATCTAAAGAAATTGCACATCAAGGTTTAACTGAATTAATTTTGGTTGAAAGCATGCACGAACGCAAAACCAAAATGAACGATTTATCAGATGGTGTAATTGCGCTTCCTGGTGGTTTTGGAACGCTTGAAGAACTTTTTGAAATGCTGACTTGGGCGCAGTTAGGACTTCATAAAAAACCAATCGCTATTTTAAACATTGACGGATTTTATGATGCTCTTTTAGAATTACTACAAACGATGACAGACAAAGGTGTATTGAAAGAAGTGAATCAGAAAATGCTTTTGGTCAGCAATACTATTGAAGATTTATTAGAGCAAATGAGAAATTATAAAGCACCAACTGTTGGAAAATGGATTGATAAAAAAGAAATTTAATAATTACGGTTTTTGGTAATTTTATATAAAATTTCTTGCATATATTTGGCGGCAAGATAAATTTCATAACAAAATATCAAAACACCCAAAATGATTAAAAAACTACTTTTATTACTTTTATTTACTTTCGTAACCTTTCATTCTTATTCCCAAATTGTCTTCGAAAAAGCGTATTATATTGACAACAATAATACAAAGGTTAACTGTCTGATTAGAAATCAAGATTGGATAAAAACGCCAAAAGAATTTCAGTACAAACTATCAGAAAATGAACAGCCGCAAACTTTAACTGTTTCACAAGTAAAAGAATTTGGTTTTGAAAATGATGCAAAATACCAAAGGTATACTGTAAATATTGACAAATCGAGTGAGAACATGAACAATATGAGTTATGTTAAAAATCCTCAATTTATTGAAGAAACATTATTCCTAAAAGTATTAGTTGAAGGGAAGGCGAGCTTATTTCAGTATGATGAAAACAATGTAAAAAGGTTTTTCTTTAAAACAGATGTGGTAGAATTAAATCAATTAGTTTATAAAAGTTATAAAATAAATGAATTCGAAGTTGGTTATAACAATCACTACAAACAACAATTGGTCAATGCATTACAAGATGATGCCGTTAGTGAAAAAGCTATTAAAAACTTAACATACAGTAAAGACAAATTAGTTGACCTTTTTTCTAAATACAATCACGCTGTTGATCCACAAAAAGTTGAAACTAAAATCACAGAGAAAAAAGATCTTTTTAACCTAAACGTTCGAGCTGGAGTAAGCAATAGTAAAGTAACTATGCAACACGCTCAAATGCCTTTGTACGATGTTAATTTTGGCAATAAAACACAATTTAGATTAGGTGTAGAAGCAGAATTTATCTTTGGCTTCAATAAAAACAAATGGGCTTTTATTATAGAACCAACTTATCAATTTTATGAAGAAGAAAAAACAGTTAAAAATCACGATACTTCAATTAACTATAAATCTATAGAAGTGCCATTCGGAATTAGGTATTACTCTTTCTTAAATGCTAATTCGAAACTTTTCTATAATTTTCAATACATTATTGACTTTCAATTAGGTTCAGAAATAAAATATCCTCCATTTGGTAATTTTGACATTTCAAGCAGGGGTGCTGTTGCCTTTGGGATTGGTTATAAATTCAAAGATAAGTACAGTTTAGAGTTTAGATATGCCACAAAAAAAATTCTTAAAAACACTGCCATATCTTCAGATTTCACATCAGCTTCTGTAGTCTTAGGATATACTATATTTTAAGTAAACTTCACAAAACATTAAATCCAGACAGTAAAATTATTGTCTGGATTTTTTTTATCTCTATTTTAAATTTTGTTTCTTAAATTAGAAGTCCGAAAAAACAATTGAATTTTACTCTCACTCTCACATTTTAAATCAACTATGAAAACAGAAAATAATAAATTTGCAAAGGCCGAAATGTTGATTCGAAAACCTGTTTCAGAAGTTTTTCAGGCTTTTATTGATCCGCAGATTACAAGTAAATTTTGGTTTACCAAAGGATCTGGAATATTAGAAGAAAACCAAAAAACAGAATGGACTTGGGAAATGTATGGTTTTTCACTTTCTGTTAAAACAGTGGTTTTACAAGAAAATAAAAAGATTGTTATAGAATGGGGAAATCCAGATGAAATTACTTTGGTAGAATGGATTTTTAATCCATTGAACGAACACGAAACTTTTGTAAGCATTATTAATTCTGGTTTTCATGGAGATTCAGACAAAATAATCGATCAAGTTCGTGATTCGACAGAAGGTTTTACGTTGGTTTTGGCTGGTGCGAAAGCATATTTGGAACACAATTTACAACTAAATTTGGTTTTGGATCGTTTTCCGAAAGGACTTGCTTAGTGATTTAAACATCAAGAATCCGTATTGTTTTTGTATCGCAGAGAACGCGGAGATTTACGCAGAGTTCGCTATTTTTTTTTGAGATTCATTAAAATGAAAAGTTCGCTGAGCTTTATAAATATTATTTTTTTGTCTAGATAAAGCTTTGCGAACTTAAAATGTAAATTCTGCTTAAATTCAGAATTAAAATACCTTAGCGAACTCTGCGTTAAAAATAAACATGCAATAAAACAAAAACCAATATGGAAGTAAAAAAACCAGAAAACATAGACGAATATATTGGTGGATTTCCGAATGATGTTCAGGAAATTCTGGAAAAAGTAAGAGCAACTATTCAGACTGCCGCACCAGATGCTAAAGAGAAAATCAGCTATTCAATGCCAGCCTTTGAACAGAACGGAATTGTAGTTTATTTTGCTGCTTTTAAAAATCATATCGGACTTTACGCTCTGCCGAGCGGTCACGAATCTTTTAAAGAACAACTTTCTTCTTATAAATCAGGAAAAGGCTCCGTTCAGTTTCAATTTAAAAATGAAATTCCGTACGATTTGATTGCTGAAATCGTCAAATTTAGAGTGAAAGAAAATCTCGAAAAACCAAGAAAGAAATAGTTTAAGTTTTTAGAAACCTGATCTCAAAAAATGCTTATTAAATGAAAAAATTAAAACTTCTGTTTATTGTTTTTACTTCTCTTTTAAGTAATTTGAGTTTTGCTCAGGATGAAGCTGCAATCGAAAAAGAAATTTTAGAATTGCATAAACCAACTAAAAAAATTCGTGACTCTATTTCTGCATTGCAAAAAGAAATTACGTCAAAAATTGAAATTGAAACCGATTCAATTATTAAAAATCGACTAGTTCTTCGGGTAGATGATCTAGAAAACTTACTAGATCAAAATGATATTCGTGAATTGAAACTTGATTTTGTTTTTGCCAAAAATCATCCCAATTCGTTTCGCGCTTTGCAATTAATTCGCGCGCAGGTTAATCGTTTTATTGGAATGAATTTTTACGACACTTTCGTGGAAGTATTTGAAAATTTCTCACCCGAAATAAAGAATTCTGAGAAGGGTTTGGATATGGCTGAAAAACTGAAATATTTCAAAAAAAGTAAAGTAGGAAGTGCTGCTCCAAATTTTAGTTTGAAAGATAGCAATGGAAAAATCATTTCGCTTGATGATTTTAAGGAAAAACAATATGTTCTCATAGATTTTTGGGCAAGCTGGTGCGGTCCTTGCAGAGAAGAACTTCCATACATCAAGGAATTGTATAAAAAATACCATCAACAGGGTTTTGAAATCATCAGTGTTGCAAAAGATGATAAACTTGATCTTTGGCAAAAAGCCATTACAAAAGAAAAAATAGAAAGCTGGAAACATATTTTTTTAACAGAAAACAATGCAAGTATTAGCAAAGACTATTTCGTTAATGGGATTCCGCACAAGGTTTTAATTGACAAAAAAGGCACCATTATCGGGAAATGGAAAGGTAGTGGTGAAAACAATAAGCACGATTTACAAAAGCAATTAAAAGCAATTTTTGAAGCCGAATAATATATTTTCTAATGGATAATCTAAAGGAACGCTACGACAAACTCTATAAAACTTCTGCTGAAGCAATTTCGGCAGGAAAATATTCGATAGATACTGAACTTAAAAACGAAACCGATTCTCGATTTGGAATTACATTAGTTATTCGGCCAAACGATGAAATAAAAGCCAATATTCAGCATTTTATTAATGAATTAAAAAAAGCAGAACCTGAGCAGTATTTTTATCCTGATACTGATATTCATATCACGGTGCTTTCGATTATTTCTTGCTCTACAACATTTAATTTAAACCAGATTTCTCTAAACGAATACATTGAAATTATCTGTAGAAGCCTTGTTGAAGTTGAGAAAATCAAAATTCATTACAAAGGTGTAACCGCTTCTCCGTCGGCAATTATGATTCAGGGTTTTCCTAGTGATGAAACTTTAAATAATCTGCGAAACAGACTTCGAGAAAATTTCAAAAATTCTAATCTACAACAAAGTATAGACAGCCGATATGAAATTTCTACGGCACATTCTACGATCATGCGTTTTCAGGAAAAACTTCATAATCCTAAAAAACTAACGCAAATTACAGCAGAATTTCGCGATTATGATTTTGGAGAATTTGATGTAAAAAGTATCGAATTAGTTTATAATGATTGGTATCATCGAAAAAGTACAACGCGTGTTTTGGGTGACTTTGGCTTGAGATAGTTTTTTCTTTTTGTTACTAATTGCACTAATTTGCGCGAATGAATTTACTTGTAATTGGAAAAAATTAAACCGTTGGGTGTAAATTTTAACACATAGAGACATAGTTTTTGAAGACTTAAAATAGGCGTTTCACTAGTTTGAATGCACATAGTTTTACCTATATATGTAAACTTGCATTCTTTTTTATTGATAAAAAATCCCGTCCTTAAGATTTTATATGATAGTTCAAAAATTAGCGAAAATTCGTGAAATTCGTGGCAAAAAATCTTATTTAAACTTCCCAAAATGCCATAAAATTCCAGACGGATCGTGTAGAAAACATTCGCTTCCCCAATCTAGATATTGAATTGGACTTAATTTTGCACCTTCGTATTTTTCCGGAAGATTTAAAGTCGAAAGTTCACTATAATAGCGTTCTACATCATCAACTTCGACAAAAATCATGGTGTTGTCAATCCAATCTTGAACGTAAGCATTTTGAAGATAAAATGCAATTTCGTTACTTTTAAAAACAGACATTTTTGCGTCTAAAACAGTTTCTTCAAAACCTAAATCACGATAGAAACTTCTTGAAATTTCAAAGTTTTTAGAACCTATAAATGGTCGAATTGATTTTATTTTGTGATTCATACTACTATAAATTTATGTCATTATAATAAATTAAAAACCATTTATTTTTGATCAGTTTAAATTGTCTTTCGACTTCAAAACCACTATCGGGAATCCAAAATCTTTCTGTAATCAAAGTATCTGTTTTAATTAAAGAATGCTGATATTCTCCAATTTCTGATTTTTCAGCAACTGGGACAGCTTGAAACTGCCAATTTTTTCTGGACCAACTATATTGTTCAAAACCATAAACATGTTTTCCTTCAATAGGAAAATCAATTCTTGAAACTTGAAAAAGAGAATCTGAATGAAATTTTTTATTGAATTCTTCGAAGTTTTCTTTATTTGAAACTTCAGCTTTTTTTATTGAATTTAAAGCTGGCTCTTTTTGAACTTCTTTGTTATTACAACTTAAGAAAGTCAAAGAAATAAGCAAAATTATATGTAAAGTACCGATTTTCATTTTGCCAAAATATCTTAACTCTTCTTCAAGATACTTCCTAAACCACGTCCAATTTGTTCGATTGCTTCCAAACTTTTAGTCAATGGTGATGCTGTAAAATCTTCGTAGGCATCCATTGCGCTTTCTTTACGATCGTCCTGTGGATAAACTAAGATAACATTGTTTTCGTCAAAAGATTTTTCGAATTTTTGAGGCAGTTTATCAAAAATAGATTGGTACGACACAGAACCTTTTCTTGAAAGATTGAAAACAACTAGATCCGTTGGTTTCATTTCATCAGAAATACTTTCAAAATCTTCCCAATCAGAAACAATTTTAAATCCTAATTTGGCATTCAGTTTCAAATTATTAGCAATCTGCTGAATAGTTTCATGCGTTTTGTATTCGGCATAAACCACAATCGGAATACTTAATTCCTGCGATAAACGACAGATTTTCTGCAGCAATAATTGAAATCCAATTCCTCTTTCAGAAAAAGGCGGACAAACAAAAACTAGTCTTTTTTCTTCGATAAAATTCTTTTGAAATCTGCAGATAAATAAATTCTTATCTACATTATTTATGATTGAATCTACGTTTTCTCCAAAAATTTTATCCAAAAATCCTGTTTTTCTCGGCCATCCTACAATCACAATATCCGACATGATTTCTTTAGAAGTTCTTGCAATTCCACTCGCAGGATTATGGTCGATTCTAGCAATTGTATTGATTTTTACTTCAGAAGCCGAACCTTGAATTACGAATTTATCAACTGCTTTTCTGTATTTTAAAATGTTCTTTTCTGCCTGACCGTTATTAGGAACAATCGTTAATAACGTTACAGGATTTGAAGATTTTTTATCTTTTATTAAAAGCGCAAAATCCAACAAACTCGCTGTTGCAGAAGTTTTTGCCAGCGGAATCAAAATATGTTCGTCTAAAATCTGATCTTTTTCTGCATCTTCATGTGAAACTTCTTCTTCGCAGATTGCAATTTTCTTTGCCGCTTTTTCAGTTGCAAAAGAAGCCACAATACAAGTAATCAGAATCAAAATAATGGTTCCGTTTAAGATGTTTTCGTCTAAGATTTTAGCTTTAAATCCAACCAAAATTACGGCCAGAGTTGCGGCAGCGTGCGCACTGCTCAATCCGAAAATAAGCTGTCTTTCGGTTTTCGTATATTTAAAAACAACTTGCGTAAAAAATGCTGCAATCCATTTTCCAAAAATGGCTACAACACTTAATGTTCCTGCAACAATCAAAGCTGTTGGTCCACTTAGAATTACACTGACATCAACGAGCATTCCAACAGAAATCAAGAAGAATGGAATAAATAATGAATTTCCAATAAATTCAATTCGATTCATTAAAGCAGAAGAATGCGGAATTAACGGATTTAACGCCAAACCAGCGACGAATGCGCCAATAATAGGCTCTACTCCTGCTACTTCGGCCAAAAAGGCAGCAAAGAAAACCACAGAAAGTACAAATATATAATGCGCGTGTTTTTCACTTTCTAATTTTTTGAAAAACCATTTCGCAATTCGGGGAATAACCAAAAACATAATAGCCGAAAAAATAGCCAGAGAAACGGTTAATTTGATCCAAAAAGCTTGATTTAGGTTTCCCTGCGCACTTCCCATAATTACGGCCAGAATGATCAAAACGGCTGTATCGGTTAAAATAGTTCCTCCAACAGTAATTGCAACAGCTTGATTTTTTGCAATTCCAAGTTTGCTCACGATTGGGTACGCTACCAATGTATGAGTGGCAAACATACTTGCTGTTAAAAAACTAGCATTAAAATCGTATTGAAGCAGATAGAAACAAACGGGAAATCCGATGGAAAGAGGCAGAATAAAAGTAAAAAAACCAAATAGCAAACTCTTGTTTCTATTGGCTTTAAACTCATTCATATCTAATTCTAAACCCGCAATAAACATAATGTACAAAAGCCCTATTGTAGAAAACAAATCGACTGCAGAGCTTTTTGCAAGAATATTTAAACCGTGAGGCCCAATGATAACTCCAGAAATAATAAGTCCGATAATTCCGGGAATGTTTATTTTTTTAAGTAAAATTGGAGAAAGCAGAATTATAAAAAGTATTAACGAAAAAATCAATACGGGATTGCTAAGCGGTAATTCGAATTCTTGTAATAGATGTTTGAAAAATTCTATCATATTGTAACTTTATCTTCTTGTGGTATTAAATTGTAAAAAGTCTATTTTAGAATTAGAACAAAAACACCGGAAGTATTAATATTAAGAATCAAATTTATGCAACTTGTTCTTTTTACAAAAATACCTAAAAAACGCGAACTTTCTACCAAAAGCACACATTAAGGAATTAATTTTAATTCATTGCCAAATTATTAAAATTTAATTTTATATTTTAATAAATACGCAAGATTAACATTCGAATATGAATCTTCATTGCATTATTCAATTATCTTTGTCTTAACAAAAAACGAACAATGGAAGAATGTATCTCAGTTTTTGATATGCTTAAAATTGGCGTTGGCCCTTCAAGCTCGCATACTTTGGGACCTTGGCGTGCTGCCGAACGCTTTCTAGAAGAGCTTAAAGAGGAAGCTATTTTAGAAAACATTACAAGAGTAAAAGTAGATTTATACGGTTCTCTATCGTTAACTGGAAAAGGGCATGCAACAGATCTTGCAGTCATGCTGGGTTTGAGCGGTCAGGATCCTGAATATATTCCTGTTGAAGATATTGCAGGAATTATTAAAAAAATCGAAACTACAAACGAAATCAATTTGGGCAGCCAAAAAGTGATTCCGTTCTTTTTTCTTCAAGACATTGTTTTCAACAAAGACTTTCTTCCTTTCCATGCAAATGGATTAAAATTTACTGCTTTTAAAGCTGACGATTCTGAATATGAATCTACGTTTTATTCTATCGGCGGCGGCTTTGTGGTCAAAGAAGAACGCACAAATGCCAAAGTTAAGGAGGCTATAAAATGTGCTTTTCCTTATCCTGTGCAAAATGCAGCAGAATTATTGAATTATAGCATTTCTGAAAATAAATTGATTTCTGAAATTGTATATGAAAATGAAATTTCGATGCGCCCAGAAGCCGAAGTGCATTCTGAATTGATGCGTATTTGGAATACAATGTTAGAATGTATGTATATTGGCTGTCACTCTGAAGGTATACTTCCCGGCGGACTTCACGTTCGAAGAAGAGCTTTTGACATGCACCAAAACCTTATAGGATTATCTAATTATACTGATCCGCAAAGCTGGCTGCAAGAAATTAGAAAAACCGAAGTTAAATTTCGCCAGATTTTAAAATGGGTAAGTTGTTTTGCACTTGCCGTGAATGAAGTAAATGCGTCTTTAGGACGTGTGGTTACTGCTCCAACTAACGGAAGTTCTGGTGTAATTCCCGCTGTTTTAATGTATTATATGGTAATTGAAAATCATAATGCTGGCGAAAAAGAAATCAAACAATTTTTAATGGTTGCCGGCGAAATTGGAAGTATCTTTAAAAAAGGTTCAACCATTTCAGCAGCAATGGGCGGTTGTCAGGCAGAAATTGGTGTTTCGTCATCGATGGCGGCGGCGGCGCTTTGCGAATTAATGGGTGGCACTCCTGCTCAGGTTCTTATGGCAGCAGAAATTGCAATGGAACATCATTTAGGTTTAACCTGTGATCCAATTGGCGGTTTGGTTCAAATTCCGTGTATCGAAAGAAACACGATGGGCGCCATAAAAGCGATTAATGCTGCCGAATTGGCTTTAGAAACTGATTCTAAAAATGCTAAAGTACCACTTGATAAAGTAATTAATACGATGTGGGAAACGGCAAAAGATATGAATTCAAAATACAAAGAAACCTCAGAAGGTGGATTGGCAATTGCTGTAAACATGGCGGATTGTTAATATTTAAGTTGCCACGAATTCCACGAATGTACACGAATTTTTGTTCAAATTAAATTAGTGTACATTCGTGAAATTCGTGGCAAAAAAACATACTAAACTTCATGAAAAAATTCTACTTTTTACTTTTTTTTTGCTCTCTTTTACTGCATTCGCAACAACGTTATTTCCTAAATTCTGATACGAGGCTGTTTACTTCGCCTAATTCTACCTCTTTTTTAGGTTATTTTAAATACGGAGCCGAAGTTCGTTTATTATCTGAAAGTCAAAATGGCTGGTACAAAGTACAAGCAGATAATTTTAGCGAAGGATTTATTGAAGAAAAATATGTCGTCAAAAGTCTTAATGCAAGAGATGTAAAAATCAAAGATCCAGAAAATCCGATTCTCGAAGGTGGCGATGCCTATTATGGAGGCAATCATCTTTTTGTATTAGCAGCTGGTTTAAAAGCAAGAGCTTTACCAGATAAAAATGCAAAAATTAGAGAAATCCTTTTTACAGGAGATCCTGTTCCAATTAATTATCTTCCTTTAAATCAAGATGAATGGGTCAATATCAACGGGAATTTTGATGAAGAATATGCAAAATATACATTGAGAAAATTTCTTGGTCCACGACCAAATTTTGATTCTTTACTAAAAGAGTTTGACAAACTTGATGTCAACGCTGTTGCTGAACGTAAAACATTGAGCGAAAGAATTGTAGAATTGGCTTGGAACAATAATTATGATGCATTAATTCCAGCTTACAAAAGATATTCTGAGGTTGTAAAACAAATTAACGATCCAAAATTAATTGAAGAAACCGAATTGAATATGGCTTTAGCCAAAGCTTTAGCAAATCATAAATTACCAGAACAAATAATTTCTTTTGTACAGAAATCGCATTATTCCTTAAAAGGATTTAAAACAAAATCAGTTTATATTTCACAGACTGATTTGGTTAAAACATTTGGAAATCCTCCGAAGAAAAATAAAATCGGAGATGAATGCGGTATTTACTTAAGTGATCTATTTTATTACTATCCCGACTTAGAAGTTTCGGTTGACGAAAAACAGAATAAAGCAGAAATTATCAAAGTTTTTATTAATGAAAACAATAAGTTCATCCTAAATCCAAATGCTGTTTTGGATCATACGCTGTCTGAAAAAGCTTTCATTGAAAAATATGGAACTTATATTGAAGCTTCATTAAAAACGCCTCATCATTACAGTATCATAATGGAAGACAGTCAATTTAGATTGGAGTTTAAAGACGGAAAACTATTTTCTGTCGAAATATTCTATTATTGCTGATTCCCAATTACAATTATTCAATACTTTTACAATATCAAAAAAAAAATAAAATGTCAGTAGCAAAGAAAGATTATAAAAGAATCACAACAAAGTCATTAATTGAAATGAAAAGCAATGGAGAAAAAATCTCTATGCTTACCGCATATGACTATACAATGGCTAAAATCGTTGACACAGCAGGTGTTGATGTAATTTTAGTTGGTGATTCGGCATCAAATGTTATGGCGGGTCACGAAACGACACTGCCAATTACGCTTGATCAAATGATTTATCATGCTTCATCTGTAGTTCGTGCTGTCGAAAGAGCTTTGGTTGTAGTAGATTTACCTTTTGGAAGTTACCAATCGGATCCTAAAGAAGCGTTGCGTTCTTCCATCAGAATTATGAAAGAAAGCGGCGGACACGCAGTAAAATTAGAAGGTGGAAAAGAAATTAAAGAGTCTATTAAAAAAATATTACATGCTGGAATTCCAGTTATGGGACATTTGGGTTTAACGCCCCAATCTATCTACAAATTTGGTACGTACAGCGTTCGTGCAAAAGAGGAAGAAGAAGCAGAAAAACTAATCGAAGATGCTCAAATGTTAGAAAAGATTGGTTGTTTTGCAGTTGTTTTAGAAAAAATTCCAGCAGATCTTGCTAAAAAAGTGGCTGAAAGCATTTCGATTCCAGTAATCGGGATTGGTGCTGGCGGCGGTGTTGACGGTCAGGTTTTGGTTATTCACGATATGTTGGGTATGAATAACGAGTTCAGTCCGCGTTTCTTGCGTCGTTACTTGAATCTTTATGATGAAATGACAAAAGCAATTGGTCAATATGCTGCTGATGTGAAATCTAGTGATTTCCCAAATTCTAGTGAACAATACTAAAAGAGGCTAAGGTTCTAAGATACTAAGTTTCTAAGTTTTTTAGCTGCCAAGTGACAAAGTAACAAAGTTTATATAAATTGCCTCCGGCTTTAGCTGGAGGTTTATTTTTAAGGCTCCTGCGAGGCTTTAGCCGAATTTCACAATCTAAAATAAAATCTAAAATTCTTTTAATGAAAATTCTTTCAGACAAAAACAACTTAAAGATACTTCACGAAGACAATCACATTATTGTGGTTAATAAACGTGTGGGTGATATTGTCCAAGGAGATAAAACGGGAGACAAACCTCTTTCTGATGTTGTAAAAGAATACATTAAAGCTAAATACAATAAACCTGGAGATGTTTTTCTGGGTGTAATTCACCGTTTGGACAGACCCACAACAGGAATTGTTGTTTTTGCCAGAACCAGTAAGGCTTTGTCTCGAATGAATGAGCTTTTCAGCAATCGGGAAACGCAGAAAACATATTGGGCTGTTGTAAAAAACAAACCTAAAGATGCGACGGCAAAATTGGTTCATTATTTAAAAAGAAACGAAAAAAACAATACTTCAAAAGCACATTTAAAAGAAGTTCCAGACAGCAAATTGGCCAGTTTAGATTATACAATAATCAAAGAACTTCAAAATTATACTGCTTTAGAAATCAACTTACATACGGGACGTCATCATCAAATTCGCGCGCAGTTATCGGCAATTGGATCTCCCATTAAAGGCGATTTAAAATACGGTGCAGATCGAAGCAATCCTGATGGAGGCATTCATCTTCATGCCAGAAAACTCACTTTTGTACATCCTGTTTCAAAAGAAAATATCACTATTATAGCGCCAACTCCTGACGATTCGATTTGGAATGCGGTCTGATTTTTATGATTTAATTGTAATTTTTTAAATTTTTATCGATTAACTTGCATAGAGAAAAAACAAGCTGATCGAAAAAATGGATTATAAAAGTGACATCGGATACCGAAAAGAAACACTGAAAAAGTTATTGCATAACATTCAGAAAAGCGAAGATTTAATTATTAAAGCTTTATACGATGACTTTCAAAAACCCGAATTTGAGGCTGTTGTTACAGAAACCCATTATGTGATTTCTGAACTCAAAGACACGATTAAAAACATCAATTCTTGGGCAAAACGCAAACGTGTATTTCCATCACTCATAAATTTTCCTTCCAGCGATTATATTTACAAAGAACCTTACGGCAATGTTTTAATTATTGCGCCTTGGAACTATCCTTTTCAATTGGCTTTATGTCCGTTGATTGCTGCAGTTGCCGCTGGAAACCGCGTTACGCTGAAACCTTCCGAACTTACACCTCATACTTCTGCCATACTTGCAAAAATTATAGAAAAAACATTTCACATCAATCATGTTGAAGTTTTTGAAGGCGGTATAGAAGTTTCTAATAAATTACTAGCACAGCGCTGGGATTATATTTTCTTTACAGGAAGTGTCGCCGTTGGAAAAATCGTTGCCAAAGCTGCGGCTGAAAATCTAACTCCAATAACATTAGAATTAGGCGGAAAAAATCCTTGCATTGTAGACGAAACTGCTAATCTAAAATTAGCGGCAAAAAGAATTGTCTGGGGAAAATTCATCAACGCAGGACAGACTTGTATTGCGCCAGATTATATTTTGGTGCAGAAAAACATGAAAGTCAATCTTATTACCTATTTGATTGAAGAAATTCTCAAAGCATACGGAAAAAAAATAGACAAATCTCCTGATTTTGCACGAATCATCAATACTAAAAACTGGTATAGATTAACCAATATGATTCAGGGCGAAAATGTTTTGTTTGGAGGTGAAAGTGATGCTAATAAACTCTACATCTCTCCTACTTTACTTGAAGAACCGGATTTGGATAGTGCTGTTATGAAAGAAGAAATCTTCGGACCTATTCTGCCAATCCTTACTTATGAGAATGAAAATGATATCGAAAATGTGGTGAGCCGTTATGAGAAACCTCTTTCATTTTACATCTTCAGCGAAAATAAATCATTTACCAAAAAATTAATTAAGAAATACTCTTTTGGAGGAGGATGTATTAACGATACAGTTGTTCATTTTTCTAACAAAAGACTGCCTTTTGGTGGTGTCGGACACAGTGGCATTGGCGCTTATCACGGCCAGCTGAGTTTTGATACGTTTTCGCATCATAAATCTATTGTCAAAAAAGGAAATTGGCTTGATCTGCCAATGCGTTATGCACCGTACAAAGATAAATTAGCGTCAATTAAACGAATTTTGGACTGGATTTAAAAGGGTTAGCTTCATTTTAGAATGTTTTAGAGATTTTTATAGGGAATTGATTAAAAAGATTATATTTACGTCAAGATACCCATATAAATTTACTCGTTAATAAAACAATTTTACATATAAAATGAAATCTACCCTTGCCCAAATTGAGGACATCAAAAAAAATGGCTATTCACTTGATTTTGCTTCAGTTTTTAATCACGCTTTTGAAAATTATAAAAAAATAGCACTTTACTCTGGACTTATCATCTTGGTTTTTTCTATTCTTGCTGCAATGGCATTTATGGGAGTAATGATTGCTTATTTTGGTGTTGGAAGTATAACTAAAGACTTTTTTACAGATTTAGAAAATCAAAATTTCACAGGAATTGAACTCGTTGTACAAACTGTAGTAGTTTCTTCAATTGCGGGAATCACGGCTCCATTTGGTGCTGGTTTTCTAAAAATGGCAGATTCTGCAGATAAAGACATTCAATTTAATGTTTCAACGATTTTCAATTATTACCGATCGCCTTATTTCGGACAACTTTTTGTTGCTGCTTTTATCCCTGCTCTCGTAGGAACTGCACTTTCTAATTTTATTGACAGTTTTGGCGTTTTTTATGTTGGAAATGTCATTTCTTTTATGGTTTCTTATTTCATGTATTTAGCAATTCCATTGGTAGTATTTGGAAATTTAAGTGCTCTTGATGCCATCAAATCAAGTATTATTATTGTTACCAAAAATCCACTTAACATATTTGCATTTTTTATCATAGGCTTTTTAGGATCGCTGATAGGTATTTTCGCGTGCTGCGTTGGAATTCTCTTTACTGTCGTTTTTAACAGCTCGATGACCTATGCTACATATTTTGGTATTTTTGGAACAAATGAAGAAGAAGATTCAATTGATTCAATTGGACAATCTGACGCAGATTAAAATAGAAAAATTGTGTTTTAAAAGAAACTAACCACTTCTTTTAGGTTTTTCAAAAGACTGTTAACTAAACCAACATACCCCAAATTCTATGGCCGCAGACTATAGTTTTTTCGATTCGGTTTTTTCAGGAGTTGCCTGCATTGGCAACATCTTAGAATCAATTATGACCGCTTGGTATGCTTTAAACACTGATATAATTTTTTACAATAATCCTAAACTTATCGTTTTAGGATTATCGCTTTTTGCCTTTCTCGCACTCCTTGTTTACCAGTTTTTTAAGATCAAAGCTAAGATTGGCTATTTTATTGAAAAAAAGAAAGAACAGGATACGGTTAGTAAAGAATATCAGCTTTATATTTTATTCTTTGGTATTGCAGTAATTGTAATCGAAATCATCAATGAAATTTTCAAAATAAGGCCTAAAAGTCTTCTATTTGTAAACGTTTCTATTGGTATTGCTGTTCTTCTAATTTATGCGATAACCGATAAAATAAAATGGCTGAGAGAAAAAATTCAGCCCATTTTTATTTTCTGTTTCTTTATTTACATTTCGTATGTAGCATTCAATATCGTTAAACTCTCTAATGATGTTGTGCCAATTATTGTCTTTTTAATTTCCTTTTTCTTCTCATACAGCATTCTTAAACCTGTTAGAATTTATTGGCTTTTTGTTGGACTTACTTTCCTATTTTTAATTTCTACAGTAACGTATCAGCTGATTCCCATAAAATCTTCTATTCTGCTTATTAATTTCTGCATACTTATTTTCATCATTAATCAGGTAAAATATGCTGTTTTACTAAATAATCGAGACAACTTCAGGTTTGCAAGCGAAATTGTTCACAAAGGAAATTCGCTTACTATTGCCACCAACAAAAACGGAGAAATTCTATTTTGCAGTGAAACCGTTACCACAATATTAGGATATCAGCCCGAGCAGGTAATGGGATTAAAATTCTGGGAATTAACGGAGGATTCTGAATTCGAAAAAAAATTAAATCCCGTTAAAAATCAAGAAAACAAACTTTACATTAGAAAATTAAAAAGCCAAAACGGAGAGTTTAAATACATTCAATGGAAAGATAAAAAATTCTCAGATGATTTGATCATCAGCATTGGTCAAGACGTTACAGAACAAGTAATTGTTCAGGATCAATATAAAAATCTAATTCAGACTGCTACAGATATTATTTTTGAAATTGATGCTGCAGGTTATTTTACGTTTATAAACGAATTTGGTTTTTCTATTCTTGGTTATTCCGAAAATGAAATCATCAAAAAACATTATTCTAATATCATTCATGAGCATTATATTGGAAATGCCGTTGAGTTTTATGAAAATCTAGTACTTAACGAGAATAATTATCCAGTTATAGAAATTCCGATTTTAAAGAAAAACGGCGAAGAAATATGGATCTCTCAAAAAATTATTGTCCGCAAAAACGACCTCGGACATACAACTGGTTTCTCTGGAATTGCACGAGATATTACCGAGAAAAAGAATATTGAAAAAGAAAAACAAAAACGGCTTAAAAAAATTGAAGCTTACAATAGTTCCACAAAAAAACTATCTACAACCGATTTTAGCAAATATGACAAACTAAATACTGTTATTGATCTTATTCTAAAAGAAGCAGCTTTAATAAGCAGTGTCAATCGGGTTAGTTTTTGGAAATATCATAAAGATTTAATTACCTGCAAAAACCTTTACAGTCTTGATAATCAAAAATTAAATGACAAAAACATTTTAAACAAAGAATCATATCCGATTTATTTTGAGACTTTAAACAAAAAAGCCATTATTAATGCGCCAGATGTATTCAATAAACTGGAAACATCAGAATTTAAAAAAATCTACTTTACCAAAAATAATATCAAATCCATGCTTGATGTTCCGATTTTTTTAACAGGACAATTGGCTGGAGTTGTCTGTTTTGAAAGCACTGAAAAACAACGAGAATGGGACAATGAAGACATCAATTATGCCAGAACCATTTCAGATGTGATTTCGCTGGCAATTTCATCGCAAATGCGTCTAGAAGCCGAAAGAAAATTAGAATTCAAAAGTCAGCTTTTATCTGCCCTTTCTTTGTGTACCGAAAAATTTCTGCTCAGTAAAACAACTCAGCAAATGTTTCAGGAAACTTATGACATTATAGGAAAAGCAGCAAAAGTAGATCATATGTATTATTATGAAAGAGATGCTATTTACAACACTGTAAGTCAGAAATATAAATGGTCACGGCAAGGAATCGAACATCAAATTACGCCCTTGCGCCACATGACCGAAGAAAATCTTAAAGAAATCTTTGAAGCAGCGCAGCAGAAAAAAGTCGTAAATACTTTAACGCGTCATCTCAACGAAGGATTTTTTAAAACATTATTGATAAACAACGAAATCAAATCTATTTTGATTTTACCGCTTTATATTAATGATCTTTTTACTGGTTTTATTGGTTTTGATGATTGTACGAAAGAGAAAAAATGGTCTGAAGATGAAATTCATATTTTTCAAGTATTAGCAAATAATATTTCATCTGCTTTAGAAAGAAATCGAAACGAAAATAAAATTGTAGAAAGCGAAGAAAAATTCAAACTTATTGCAAACAACATTCCAGGAACGGTTTATCTCTCTAAGTTTGATGCATTTTCTACCAAAATTTTCCTGAATGATGAAGTTCTAAATTTAACTGGTTATTCAAAATCAGAGTTTATAGAAAACAATTTATCATTTCTGTCTTTAATTCATCACGAAGACAAAGAAGATGTGATTAACAACCAAATCGACAATTTACAAAAAGGAGCACCACTGCATAATGTTTATCGCATAAAGCGAAAATCTGGCGAGTATATCTGGGTAGAAGAATTTGGAGATGTAATAAAAAGAGATGACGAAATCGAATTTGTAGGCGGTATTTACTTTGACATTACGAACAAAAAAGAAACGGAAGACGCGATAAAAGCCAAACAACTCGCCGAAGCGGCAAACAAATCAAAATCTGATTTCTTAGCCAATATGTCGCACGAAATTAGAACTCCACTTAACGGCATTATAGGTTTTACGCATCTACTCATGAAAACAGAACTGGAGGAAATTCAGGAAAAGTACATGACAACCATTAATCAATCGGCGCATTCACTGCTTGAAATTATTAATGATATTTTAGATTTTTCTAAAATTGAAGCAGGAAAACTTGAACTTTTCATTGATCTTTATGATATTAAAAAAATCTTAGTACAAGTTTTTGATTTAATCGTTTACGAATCCAATCAAAAAAATCTGCAACTAGAATTGAATATTGATCCTGATGTACCAAAATATATTTGGACTGACATCGTTCGAATTAAACAAATTTTAATAAACCTGTTGTCAAACGCTGTAAAATTTACAACCAAAGGTTCTATAAAACTTAACGTATCGGTTTTAGAAAAGAAAAAAAATAACCATCATGTAATCCGTTTTTCTGTAGTCGACACTGGAATTGGAATTCTGGAAAAGAATCAGAAGAAAATTTTTAAAGCTTTTTCACAAGAAGATAGTTCTACAACAAGAAAATTTGGAGGAACTGGATTGGGATTAACTATTTCAAATCATCTTCTTGCTTTAATGGAAAGCCGCTTACAGCTTGAAAGTGAAATTAATGAAGGAAGTAATTTTTTCTTTGATTTAAATCTAAAAACAAGCAACCAAAGCATCAGCGACAAATACAATACAGAGCTTAAAAGTTTAAATATCGAAGTTGATGCTGAAAACATTGAACCTAATGACCACAACATTACTTTTCTAATTGTAGAAGACAATAAGGTAAATATGCTTTTATTGAAAACGATTATAAAAAATCTTTATAACAATGCTTACATCCACGAATGCGAAAATGGTTATGAAGCAATTCAGCAGTTTGAAAAAATAAATCCGACGATTGTTTTTATGGATATTCAAATGCCGATTATGAATGGCTACGAAACTACAAAAGCCATTAGAAATACCAAAAAAGGGCGTGACATTCCGATTATTGCCGTTACTGCAGGCGCAGAAAAAGACGAAAGAAACAAATGCATTTCTGCCGGAATGGACGATTATATTTCTAAACCCATTATGAAAGGCAGCGTTGAAGAAACGTTAATTAAATGGTTGGGATAAATAATTTTCTTCTCAAATAAAAGTCATATTACTCCGTTATTATTTTTTGAAGATTAATTTTATAAATGTAAAATTAATCACAAAAAATATATAAATTAGTACTATAAAATCGATAATAAGTTTAATAAACAATTTAATATGAAGTGGCTAGGCAGAAGACAAAGTGACAATGTAGAAGATAGAAGATCAATCTCCGGCGGTGGAAAAGCAATAGTAGGCGGTGGAGTTATTGGGATTATTGTTTTACTGCTTAATGTTTTTGGAGGTGAAACGGGTCAGCAGATAGCACCTATTTTAGAACAACTGCAAGGCGGACAATCGCAGCAGACAGAAAGTACAGTTCCGCTAAGTAAAGCAGACGAAGAAATGGGAGCTTTTGTCAAAGTTGTTTTAGCAGATAACGAAGACATTTGGACTAAGATCTTTGCAGAACACGGAATGACTTACGAAAAACCAAAATTAGTACTTTTTAAAGGTTCTGTTAATACAGCTTGTGGCGGTGCATCATCGGCATCTGGACCATTCTATTGCCCAGGCGATCGAAAAGTGTATATGGATTTAGCATTTTTTGAAGAATTAAAAAATAAGTTTGGCGCAAAAGGAGGCGATTTTGCGATTGCATATGTTATTTCGCATGAAATTGGCCATCACATACAAACTCTATTGGGAACGTCTGCAAAAATGCGTCAGGAACAGGAAGGAAAAAGTGAGGCACAAGCCAATAAATTATCTGTAGCGCTAGAATTACAAGCTGACTTTTATGCAGGTGTTTGGGCGCATTACAATCAAGATAATTTAGATGTTGGAGATATCGAAGAAGCATTGAGCGCTGCAAATGCAGTTGGAGATGATGCGATTCAAAGTAAAATGCAGGGACATGTTGTTCCCGATTCTTTTACACACGGAACATCAGAACAAAGAATGTATTGGTTTAACAAAGGTTTTAAATCTGGAGATATCAAACAAGGAACTACATTTGAAGAAATGCGATAATACATAAAACCAAATATATTAACCGCTAGAAAAGCATGACTTAATCGTCGTGCTTTTTTTATGAAATTCCAATTATTTTAAATTCCAAATTCCAAACTGTATCGAATTGGAATTTGGAATTTAAAAATTTTGGAATTTATTTTTTTGTTTTCGTCAGAAAACAAAAAAAGCCTTGAATTTCTTCAAGGCTTTAAATTTCTGGGTGGCTGACCGGGTTCGAACCGGCGACCCGCGGCACCACAAACCGCTACTCTAACCAGCTGAGCTACAACCACCATTTTTCTGCTTAGCGAGTGCAAATATATAACAAAGGTTGAGTTCTACAAAGAAAAAAATGAAAAAATTACAATAAACTTTCTAAACTATTGACTGCCAAACATCTTTCAACAGTAAAACCTTCTGCAAAATCCTTACCAACAAGTCTTCCTAAATCCTGTGCACGATAATTTAAACTCTCAAAGAAGTTTTTACTTGTAATTGGCGTTGTTGGTTCTTTCGAATTCGGATCGTAAAACTGCGTTTTATAAACCATAACAGCTTCAATCTTCTTTTCTTCAAATCCTGTAATGTCTACTACAAAGTCTGGCTCTAGGTTTTTCCACTGAATATAGTGATATACTACTTTAGGTCTCCAAGCTTCTTGTTTTTCTCCGTCAATCGAAGTTTCAATTTTCATCAACCCAGATAAAAAGCAAGCATCAGAAACTAATTTGCTTCCTTTTCCATGATCTATATGACGGTCGTCAACTGCATTACACAACACAATCTCAGGTTTATATTTACGGATCATTTTTATGACTTCTAATTGATGTTTTTCATCATTCACAAAAAAGCCATCGCGCATGGCTAAATTTTCGCGAACCAAAACACCTAAAATCTTTGCGGCATCTTTTGCTTCTTGATCTCTTGTTTCTGCCGTTCCGCGTGTTCCTAATTCGCCACGTGTTAAGTCAACAATCCCAACTTTTTTCCCAAGGGAAACTTCTTTTAAAATGGTTCCAGCACAACCTAATTCTACATCGTCTGGATGAGCACCGAATGCTAGTATATCTAATTTCATATTTTTTTGTTTGTTTTGTTCCAGGTTTCAAGTTAGTCGCAGTATCCAGTCTCAGTAACTGCAAACTGCAACTGAAAACTCATAACTCATAACTCATAACTCATAACTTCTAACTCATAACTTTCAACACTCTTTTCATAGTCATTGATTTATTAACGCTTTCCTCCCATTCTCTTTCGGGAATACTTTCTTTTGTAATACCGCAGCCCATGTACAGGATTGCTTTGTTTTCCTGAATCTGCATGCTTCGTAAATTTACAAATAAATCAGAACTTGCCTTATTTCCAGCAAAACTGCTGTTTAATTCACCTAAAAATCCACTATAAAAAGTTCGGTCGTAATTTTCATTTTCTATAATAAACGTCTTTGCCTTTTTCTTTGGCAGACCACAAACAGCTGGAGTTGGATGCAGCGTATCAATAACTTCTTCTAAAGTCGAATTGTCATTTAAAACTCCCGAAATATCAGTTTTAATATGCCAGATTGATCCTGCTTTTAAACTATAAGGTTCAGAAACCACAACAGAAGCCGCAAACTCACGAAGTCTTTTTACAATAAAATCGGTTACAAATTGCTGTTCGTCTTTTTCTTTTTGCTGCCAGACAATTTCTGTTTGCGAATTGTCTTTCTGCGTTCCTGCCAAAGCCATCGTTTCGAAAACATTTCCATTTGCTTTTAACAATTTCTCAGGCGTTGCACCCATCCAAAGTCCAATTTTGGGATGAAAAAAGCAGTAACAAAAAGTCGCTGGATATAATTGAATTAAATACTGAAAGGTTTCGATAAAATCAAACTCAGCTAAAGGAACTTCTTCACTTCGTGACAAAACTACTTTTTTGAATTCTTCATTTTTAATCGCTTGAATTCCCTGCGCAACTAAATATTCATATTGAAATTTAGCTTCTGGATCAAAACTTAAATCATCAATTTCTATTGATTCAAATGAAGCTGCTTCTTTTTCGGCAGTAATAATTTCAGATTCGTTTTCAGGAATTAAAATCAATTGTTTTTCATCAAAAGAAGCAAAAACAAATCCTTTTTCGCTGTAATCAGAAACGGTATGTAAAGAATTATTTTGTTGTAAAATCCCAATAAGATTTGTTGTGTTGGGTTTTGAATAAAGTACAAAAGGCAAGTTTTGTTCTTTATGATTTTTAATTTTTAAGAAAAATGGATTCATAGTTTATTCACTTTTCTTTCTGTCTAAAACAATATTTATCAATTTGCAAAGCGAAATCAAATTACCATCTTCATCGGTAATCCTGATTTCCCAAAGATGCAAACTTCTTCCTTTATGAATAATTCTTGCAGTGCCATAAACAATACCTTCTCGAATACTTTTTAGGTGGTTTGCAGAAATTTCAATTCCGCGTACTTCCTGCTCTTTCGGATTAATAAAAAAATGCGAAGCTGCACTTCCCACACTTTCCGCCAAAGCTACCGAAGCGCCACCATGCAACAATCCCATTGGCTGGTGAACACTTGGATTTACAGGCATTTTTGCAGTTAAAAAATCCTCTCCGGCGTCGATATATTCTATTTTTAGCGTTTCCATCAATGTGTTTTTAGAAAACTCATTACAGCGCGCTAAAATCTGCTCTTTTGTATAATTCATTAATATAAACTTTAAAATCGTAAAATTAAAGAAAGATAAGACATAAATCTAAAATCCTCCCGAAATTTCGGGACTAAAATTAAAATTCAACTTCAAAGCTGTAGGTTTTTTGCTATTTTTACAAAAACAATCAATCTTTGGCTGAAAATATTTTTTTTGCCACAGATTTCACAGATTAAATGGATTTTTCTCTTTGGGGTGTAAAAATTATTTTAACCCTTTTAATCTGTGGCAAAAAAAACTATTCAGATGCGTCAAAACTTTATATTTTTAATTTTCGGAATAATTCTAGCTTTCAGTTCCTGCCGAACTGATTTTGATACTGTTGCAAGTACTGGAAATTTAAAATTTTCTCGAGACACCGTTTATTTGGATACTGTTTTTAAAAACATTAGTTCAAGTACGTATCAATTAAAAGTTTACAATCAGAGCAAAAATGACATTTCGATTCCAACGGTTCAATTCAAAAAGGGTTTAAATTCTAAATACAGAATGACGGTTGACGGAATGAGCGGCACAAATGGTAAGATTTTTAAAGATGTCACGCTTTTAGCAAAAGACAGTTTATACATTTTTATAGAAACAACGGCAGATATTACAGACGCAAATCCAACTGATTTTTTATATACGGACGAAATTCAATTTGACAGCGGTGCCAATCTTCAAGAAGTGGCTTTGGTTACTTTAATTCAAGATGCTGTTTTTTTATATCCAAATCAAAATGCTGATGGCACAAAAGAAAAAATCAAAATCGACGGCAAAGATGTCGACGGATTTTATCTAAATGAAAATGATGCTCTAAACGGAAACGAACTCATTTTCACTAAACAGAAACCTTATGTAATCTACGGTTACGCAGGAGTTCCAGAAAATAAAAATGTGATTTTTGAGGCTGGTGCAAAAGTGCATTTTCATGCCAATTCTGGATTATATGTTGCCAAAAATGCTTCACTTCAAATAAACGGAACTGCTTCAACAACTGAAAAATTAGAAAACGAAGTCATTTTTGAAGGCGATCGTTTAGAATCTCCATACTCTGATATTCCTGGACAATGGAAATCTATTATTTTTGAAAAAGGGAGTACCAATCATTCCATTAATCATCTCACTTTAAAAAATGCAGTTATTGGTTTAGATTTTAGAAGTCCGTCGAATACTATTGAAATTAAAAACTCACAGATTTACAATTGTGTAGAGTACGGAATTCTAGCTCAAAACGCCCAAATTACTGGAGAAAACATTGTAATTAATTACGCTGGTTTAGCAAGTTTGTCCTGCGTCTATGGTGGAAATTACAAATTTACGCATTGTACTTTTAACAATAATTGGTCGGCTCCATCGCAATTTGCAGTTTCTTTAAGCAACACTTTGGCAGGCTCAACACCAGAAACAAATCCGCTTACTCAGGCTACTTTCAACAATTGTATCATTTACGGCTCAAGCACAAACGAATTTAATTTGAGTAAAAATACTACTGCAGCATTTGTCTATCAATTGAATAATTGTCTTTTAAAATTTAGCAGTTCAACAACAAATCCTGATTATCAATTTAAAACAGACACAGAACATTATAACAACATTATTTTGAATGAAAATCCGAAATATTATAATGTTTCTCAGAATAAATTTAATATTGATAAGACTTCTGCCGCTTTCGCGAAAGGGAATCAGCTGTACATAATTCCGACAGATATTTTAGGAATTACAAGAATTTCTCCACCAGATTTGGGCGCTTATCAGAGTAAAGATTTTCCGAAACCATAGTTTTGACATGAAGGGGAAACCAAGATTATTTTTCTTTAAAACACGTAGTTTCAAAAAGTCTATCACATGAAAAAAAGCTTTTTTATTTTAATGTACATCTTGATTTCATTTAGTGCTGTGGCACAAAAAAGATCAATAATTAAATGCGATTCCATCTATAAAGGCAAATTAATTTCTATTGAACTTATCAATTTTAAAAACGATGAAGATAGTGATGATGCAAACTGCACGCTAATAATCAAACAACGTTTAAAAAATGAAACAAAAATTTTATTAAAAGATCAAATTTTCAGTAGCGCCCAAGAAATTGAATTCAGAGATTTCAACAATGATAATATTAAAGATGTTTTAGTTCAAAATTTTTCTGATGTAAGAAGTAATTGGACTTATAACTTATATCTATTCAACCCAAAAACAAATAGTTTTACCAAAATAATTGGCTTTGAAGAAATCAAGAATCCAATTTATAATTCTTAACATCAGATTATAGAAAGCCATGTTAATTCAGGCACAAATTGGCTTGCATTTTATAAAATCAAAAGCAATAAGATTTACGATTATGCAATTGAAATAATCGATGACGGAAGCACCAAAGCTGAAAAAGAATATCAAAAAGCAATAAAAAAGATTGCATCAAAAAAATAATCTTTTTGTCTTAGTAACTTCGTAGCAACCAAAACTCAACAGTAAGAAAATATATCCATAATTAAACTTCCCGTAACGTTTCCTATTCAAAAAAGTAGTAGTTTTGATACAATACTAAAATTAAACAATTAAAATTCAAGTTTTTAAAACGTATTATTTTTTGTATTTAAAACCAAATCTTAAACTTTTGACTATGAAAAAAAACTACTTTTTACTACTATTGTTATTTAATATTATTGGATTTTCTCAAATACCTTCAGGTTATTACAGCACAGCTACCGGAACAGGCTACACTTTAAAAACACAATTGTATAACATTATCAAAGGCCACACGAATAACGGTTACGCCGGACTTTACACCACCTATTTAACTTCTGACGTTGATAATTTCTACGAAAACGACGGAACTATTTTAGATATGTATTCTGAAAATCCTTCAGGAACAGATCCATATAATTACACAACCGCAACAACTCAAAGATGTGGAAGTTATTCTGTTGAAGGAGATTGTTATAATAGAGAACATATAATTCCACAATCTGTTTTTAGCGAACAATCACCGATGGTTGCCGATGCACATTTCATCACACCAACTGATGGAAAAGTAAACGGAATACGTTCAAATTATCCGCACGGCAATGTAAATTCTGCTACTTACACTTCTCAAAACGGGAGCAAATTAGGTTCCAGTGCCGTTTCTGGATATTCAGGAACAGTTTTCGAACCGATTAATGCTTTCAAAGGAGATATTGCGAGAATGTATTTTTACTTTGCAACGCGATACGAAAACACTGTTGCGGGTTATTCTTATCCGATGTTTAATGGATCAAGCAACCAAGTTTTCACAACAGCTTTCGTAAATATGCTTTTAGCCTGGCACGCACAAGATCCTGTAAGCGCCAGAGAAATAGCAAGAAACAATGCCATTTATGGACGTCAAAATAACAGAAACCCATTTATCGATCATCCAGAATATGTAAACCAAATTTGGGGAGGAACATCTTCGGGCGATACTCAGGCACCGACTGCGCCAGCAAGTTTGGCATCAACAACAAAAACAGCAACTTCTATTTCTCTTAGTTGGACGGCTTCTACAGACAATGTAGCGGTTACAGGTTATGATGTCTACGCGAATGGCATTTTAAAAACAACGGTTTCTTCACTAACAGCCACAATTACAGGCTTAATTGCTTCAACAGCTTATGATATAAATATTTATGCAAAAGATGCAGCGGGAAATATTTCTGCATCCAGCAACACAATTTCTGTTACCACAAACAGCAACGGAACAGGAACAGCTACAGATCTACTTTTCTCTGAATATATTGAAGGCTCTGGAAACAACAAAGCTTTAGAAATCGCAAACAATACAGGAAGTTCTGTTAATCTATCGGTTTATACCGTTAAAAAACAAACAAATGGCGCAGGTTCTTGGAGTACTGGTTTAGCTCTAACAGGGACTTTAACAACAGGAAGCAAATTTGTAATTGTAAACAGTTCCATGTCGTCCAGCTGTTTTTCTACTAGTGCTGCAAATATTTCAACCAGCGCAACTGAAATGACTTTTAATGGAAATGATGCTGTCGGTTTATTTAAAAATGGTGTTCTAATTGATATTATAGGTACTTTCAATGGTGGAACAGCCAATTTTGCTGTCGATGTTACTTTAAGAAGAAAATCGACTGTCACTTCTCCAAGCACTACTTTCAATTTAAGCTCACAATGGGATTCTTATTCACAAGATACTTGCAATAACTTAGCAAGCAAAAAAGCACAGCTCACTGCCATTGAAGAAGAAGAAATTATTGCTGATTCTAATGAGATTGTAATTTATCCGAATCCATCAAATGGAAATTTCGATATTCAATCGGACTATTCAGAAGTTCCTTATTCGGTTGAAATTTTCTCTTTTGCCGGACAGAAAGTTTTTGAAAAACAAAATATAACTTCTTCAGAAGTTTCTGTAAATCATCTTTCGTCAGGAATCTACATTATTAAAATTGTAAAAGGAGAAAAAACAATATTCAAAAAGGTAATTATTAATTAAAATTAGATTTTTCATTAACTAAAAAGCGGTAAATTGCCGCTTTTTTTTATTTTAACGAGATCGTTTTTAATCTTAAAACTCTTTTCGTGATTTCAAGTTTCGTAAATTTTGCAAATTCATTCTTTTGAAAATTCAAAAATTATATTGTTTCAATTTCGATATTTTCCTTTCTAAAACTTTAATATAACAGCGCTTATCAAAAAAGAAATTTTATTAAATCTCTACATTTTTCAAAAGACCGAAACATCTTGATTTTGCGTCTTTTTGGTAGAAAAAATGCAAGAAAAAAGCAATTTCATTTTTTTTGAAAAGAGATCGTTTTCAAATTTGCGCTTACTATTTATTTACACTAAATTTGCACCTTCAAAACAACAAACTACACAAATGATCCATTTCTTTGAAAACCAAAGCAAAACTGTTTTTGCCGTACAAACGCAAAACGAAATTTCAGCTCAAGACATTTCAAAATTAAACTGGCTTTTTGCCGACGCAAACAAAATTGAAAAATCAGCATTAACTGGTTTCTTTGTTGGTCCGCGCGCCACTATGATCACTCCTTGGAGTACAAATGCTGTAGAAATCACTCAAAACATGGGTGTTCCTGGCATTATCAGAATTGAAGAATTTCATCCGGCAACGGAGGATTTCAATGATTTTGATCCGATGCTTTCTCAAAAATTCAACGAATTAGATCAGGAAATTTTTACTATCAACATTCAGCCAGAACCAATTCTGGAAATTGAAGATATTGCCACTTACAATAAAGTTGAAGGTTTAGCTTTAAGCGAAGAAGAAGTGGAATACTTAAATAATCTTTCGACTAAACTTGGAAGAAAATTAACTGATTCTGAGATTTTTGCTTTCTCGCAAGCGAATTCAGAACACTGCCGTCACAAAATTTTCAACGGAACTTTTGTTATCGATGGCGAAGAAAAAGAAACTTCTCTTTTTAAATTAATCAAAAAAACATCTCAGGAAAATCCTAACGATATTGTTTCTGCTTACAAAGATAACGTTGCTTTTGTAAAAGGACCAAAAGTGCAGCAATTTGCACCAAAATCGGCTGACAAACCTGATTTTTACGAAATAAAAGAATTTGATTCGGTTTTATCATTAAAAGCCGAAACACACAATTTCCCAACAACAGTTGAGCCTTTCAACGGTGCTGCTACAGGATCAGGAGGAGAAATTCGTGACCGTTTAGCAGGAGGTCAAGGTTCGTTGCCATTGGCAGGAACTGCTGTTTACATGACTTCTTACTCTCGTTTGAAATCCTTCGACTCCGCTCAGGACGATAGAAAATGGGAAAATGCTCTTGAAGAAAGAAAATGGTTGTACCAAACACCAATGGATATTTTGATCAAAGCTTCAAACGGAGCTTCTGATTTCGGAAATAAATTTGGACAGCCGCTTATTACAGGTTCTGTTTTAACTTTCGAACATGGAGAAAACGACCGTAAAATTGGTTACGATAAAGTAATCATGCAGGCGGGCGGAATTGGTTACGGAAAATTAAATCAAGCGATAAAAAATAAACCACAAGAAGGCGATAAAATCGTAATTCTTGGTGGAGAAAATTATAGAATCGGAATGGGTGGTGCTGCGGTTTCGTCTGCAGATACTGGCGCTTTCGGTTCAGGAATTGAATTGAATGCGATTCAGCGTTCAAATCCTGAAATGCAAAAACGTGCTGCAAATGCAATCCGTGGATTAGTAGAAAGCGACAATAATCCAATTGTTTCTATTCACGATCACGGTGCGGGCGGACACTTAAACTGTCTTTCTGAATTGGTGGAAGAAACTGGAGGTTTGATCGATTTAGACAAATTACCGGTTGGAGATCCAACACTTTCAGCAAAAGAAATTATTGGTAACGAATCTCAGGAAAGAATGGGATTGGTTATTGGTCAAAAAGATATCGATACTTTGCAAAGAATTGCCGACAGAGAGCGTTCTCCAATGTATCAGGTTGGAGATGTAACGGGCGATCACCGTTTTACTTTTCAATCAAAATCAAATGGCTCAAAACCGATGGATTATGCTTTAGAAGATTTCTTCGGAAGTTCTCCAAAAACGGTTATGACAGACAAGACTATCGACAGAAAATATGCTGATGTTTCTTATTCAGAAAATGATTTCGAGAGTTATTTAAAAGACGTTTTACGTTTAGAGGCTGTTGCTTCAAAAGACTGGTTGACAAATAAAGTTGACCGTTGTGTTGGAGGAAGAGTGGCAAAACAGCAAAATGCAGGTCCGTTACAATTGCCATTGAACAATGTTGGTGTAATGGCTTTGGATTATTTAGGAAAAGAAGGAATTGCAACTTCTATTGGGCATGCTCCTATCGCGGCTTTGATTGATCCTGTTGCAGGTTCCAGAAATGCCATTGCAGAATCTTTATCCAAGATTATCTGGGCTCCAATTAAAGACGGAATGAAAGGAATTTCATTGTCTGCAAACTGGATGTGGGCTTGTAAAAACGAAGGTGAAGATGCACGTTTGTACGCTGCCGTTGAAGGTTGTTCTGAATTTGCAATTGAATTGGGAATCAATATTCCGACAGGAAAAGATTCACTTTCGATGAAACAAAAATATCCAAATGACGAAGTAATCGCGCCAGGAACGGTAATTATTTCGGCTGGAGGAAACTGTACAGATATTAGAAAAGTTGTGGAACCTGTTTTACAAAAAGACGGAGAATCAATATACTATATCAATTTATCTCAAGATGATTTCAAATTAGGAGGTTCATCTTTTGCACAAATCAGAAATACAATCGGAAAAGAAACTTCTACAATTAAAGATGCTTCTTTCTTCAAAAATGCTTTTAATACCATTCAGGAATTAATCGGCGAAAGCCAAATCTTAGCAGGTCACGATATCGGAAGTGGTGGTTTGATCACTACTTTATTAGAAATGTGTTTTGCTGATGTAAATCTTGGAGCAAAAATTGATTTTAGCGCTTTCGCGGAAAAAGATTTATTGAAAATCCTTTTCGCAGAAAACATTGGAATTGTATTCCAAGCAAAATCAGACTCAGCTGTTGAAGCTAAATTAAAAGCAAACAATATTGAATTCTTTAAAATTGGTTCTGTAACTTCTACAGAAACTTTGGAAGTTGGAATTTGGAATTTAGATATTAAAAATTATAGAGACATTTGGTTCGAAACTTCTTATTTATTAGATCAAAAACAATCTAAAAACGGAAGAGCTCAGGCACGTTTTGAAAACTATAAAAATCAAGTTTTAAAGTATACTTTCCCTGCTCATTTTACAGGAAAAAAACCAGAAATCGACAATTCTAAACCAAGACCAAAAGCAGCGATTATCCGTGAAAAAGGAAGTAATTCTGAACGCGAAATGGCAAATGCAATGTACTTAGCTGGATTTGACGTAAAAGATGTTCACATGACGGATTTAATTTCGGGTCGTGAAAATCTTGAAGATATTCAGTTTATTGGAGCTGTTGGTGGATTCTCTAACTCTGACGTTTTAGGTTCTGCTAAAGGTTGGGCTGGAGCTTTCTTATACAATGAAAAAGCAAAAACAGCTTTGGACAATTTCTTCAAAAGAGAAGATACTTTATCTGTCGGAATCTGTAATGGTTGTCAGTTGTTTATGGAATTGGAAGTGATTAATCCGGAACACGAAATTCACGGAAAAATGCACCATAACGAAAGCCAGAAACACGAAAGTATCTTTACTTCTGTAAAAGTTCAGGAAAACAATTCGGTTATGTTATCAACTTTGGCAGGGAGTACTTTAGGAGTTTGGGTTTCTCACGGAGAAGGTAAATTTAAATTGCCTTACGCAGAAGACCAATACAACATTGTTTCTAAATATGCTTACGAAGGATATCCCGCAAACCCAAATGGTTCTGATTACAACACAGCAATGATGTGTGACAAAACCGGAAGACATTTGGTTATGATGCCTCACATTGAGCGTTCTACTTTCCAATGGAACTGGGCGCATTATGCAAAAGACAGAAACGACGAGGTTACGCCTTGGCATGAAGCTTTTGTTAATGCAAGAAAATGGATTGAGAAAAACTAAAAAATATATTTTTAAATAAGAGCGCCCGAATAATTCGGGCGTTTTTTTTGCCACGAATTACACTAATTTCCACTAATTAGCTGCAGATCATTTTTAATGTAGAAAAACAGCACCATTTCTCTGCGTATAGAGAAACGAAATTTTAAAATAAATTCGTGAAATTCGTGGCATAAAAAAATTAACAAATTCTCGGCAACTGTTCTCCAACTAACGGATTTACAACTCTTTTGCCTCCAAAAGCGCTTTCGATAATTATTTTTGATGGATGTTCATCTGTAATACATCCTATTTCTGAAGCATTTGAATTTATTTTCTGCAAAATTGCTATTACCTCATCTTTAATTTCTGAAGCTGCAATACAGACAAAAACACCTTCATTTGCAACATATAACGGATCTAATCCTAATAATTCGCAAGCGCTTTTTACTTGATTTTCTACTTTTATTTTTTCTTCAAAAATTGAAATTCCTAGATTAGCTTCTATAACTATTTCATGTAATACCGATGCCAGTCCGCCACGAGTTGCATCTCTTAAAAAATGGATTTTATCTCCAAAACGTTCAATCAAATCTGTAACAATATGGTTCAAATTAGTGGTATCACTTAGTATATCGCTTTCAAATTCCAGTCCCTCACGCTCAGACATAATCGCCATTCCGTGCGAAGCTATAGCACCATTTATGATAATTGCGTCATTTTTTTTAATCTTTTGGATTTTAATATCGGCTTTTTCATGTACAATACCAATTCCAGAGGTGTTAATGTAAATTTGATCACCTTTCCCTTTTTCAACTACTTTGGTATCGCCAGTAACGATTTGAACATTTGCTTTATCTGCAGCTTTTTTAATCGATTTGATTACCTGAGTAAAATCTTCTAAACCAAAACCTTCCTCTATAATTAATGCCAGAGAAAGATATTTAGGCATAGCGCCACACATTGAAAGATCGTTTACCGTTCCATTTACTGCAAGTTCGCCAATATTTCCTCCTTTAAAGAATATAGGAGAAACAACATAACTATCTGTCGAAAAAGCCAAATTGCCTTGCAGGTTTAAAAATGCACCGTCATGACGAACTTCTAAAACATCATTTTTTAAAATCTTAAAAATTACTTCGTTGAGCAATTTAGTCATGTGCTCGCCGCCACTGCCGTGATGCAGATGAATTACTTCGTTATTATTCATTTTTTAAAATTAAATTTCTTCGCCCATTTGTTTAAGAACTTCCATAGTTCGTTTGGCTTCGGCTTCGTCAATTATCCCGATTGCGGCCCCAACATGAACCAGCAGATAATCTCCTATTTTGGCTTCGGGAACAAGGGCCAGATTGACCTCTTTAATAATTCCTTCAAATGACACCTTTCCTATTCTAAAAGTTTCATCAAGTTCTACTGTAACTTTTTCTAAACGGCCGGGAACTGCTAAACACATATTTATTGTTTTATCGATTGTGCCAAATAATCATACCAAGCCTGTAATCCTTCTCCAGATGTTGCAGAAACCTCGAAGAAAGTTAAATGCGGATTGACTTTTTTAGCATATTCTTTTAGTTTTTCTAAATCAAATTTCAAATAAGGCAGTAAATCTATTTTGTTGATAATACACACCTGAGATCCTGAAAACATATCAGGATATTTTAGCGGTTTATCTTCACCTTCGGTAACTGATATAATGACAATTCGTTTTAATTCGCCAAGATCAAACATTGCCGGACAAACTAAATTTCCAACATTTTCAATCATTAAAACAGAATTTTGAACAGGCTTTAATTCTTTTACAGCTTTGGCAATCATTTCACTATCTAAATGGCAGCCTTTTCCAGTATTTATCTGCAGTACAGGAACATTCAGTTTATGAATTCTGTCGGCGTCATTTGTAGTCTGCTGATCTCCTTCGATTACAGAAAAATCTATTTTGTTTTTTAAATCTGAAATTGTTCTTTCTAATAACGATGTTTTTCCAGAACCCGGAGAACTTACCAAATTAATAGTAAAAATGTTCAAAGCTTCAAAAAAACCTCTGTTTCTTTCTGCTGTGAGCTGGTTTTTGTATAAAATATCTTTCTCCAGCTGTACTATATTGATTTCATGAGAGTGCGAATGTCCGTGATGATGATGGTCGTGTTCATGATCGTGGCTGTCATTATCGTGGTCATGGTCATGATGGTGTTCATGATGATGATCTTCGTGATGGTGGTGATGAAAATGCCCAGAATGACTATGAGAATAAGAGTTTTTATCGCCAATTTTAGTAAACCTAATTTCATTTTCATCATAACTGCAGCCGCAAGTGGTACACATAACTAAACTTATTTAATGATTATTTTTTTTATTTTTAATTCTTTGCCAGCTGTAATTTCTTTAAAAGGACTGTTACAATTGGGACAGCTGTCAAAACTTTTTTCAATTTGAAATTCTGTATCACATTCGGCGCATTTTGCCTTTCCTTCTGGCTCTTCAACAAAAAGTGCTGCATCATTTAAAACAGTTCCGATAATGCATTGTGGCCATATAAAATGAAAAGAACTCATTTCTACACCTGATAGTTTTCCTATTTCCAAATAAATTTCGAGGGCTTTTTTACCACCAATTTTATCTACTTCATCCTTCGCAATTTTTACTATTGATGTAACGACAGAAAGCTCATGCATTATTTTATTTTTTCAGAATATTCAAGCTTGAAAGATAAACACAAAATAAATCTTGAAAACTGATATTTATCATAGTAATGCTTCTAATTCACAAATAATTTTAACCCCTTTCTAAACAAGTACATAGAGTTCTTTTTAACCTATAAATTTTAAAATATAAAAAGGATGGAAGATAATAACAAAGAAAATGAAACCTATTATAGCAGTATAGAAGGTCAAGGCTACAGCAGGAGAGATTTCTTGAAGTTTGTAGCTTATATTGGAGCCTACATGGGAGTTCAAAGTTCTGCTATAGGCCAAATTGCTAAAGCACTGGAAACAACTCCACGCTTACCCGTAATTTGGGAGCATTTTCAGGAATGTACGTGCTGCAGTGAATCTTTTATTCGTTCTGACCATCCTATTGTTGCTGATATTATTCTGGACAAAATCTCTTTAGATTATACTTTGACTTTAATGGCAGCTTCAGGTCATCAAGCCGAAGCTGCTAAAAAAGCAACTATGGATAAATACAAGGGAGAATATATACTTTGTGTTGAAGGCTCTGTACCGATGGGCGCCGACGGAAATTACTGCTGTATTGGTGGTCGAAGCGCAGTAGAAATTCTTAAGGAATCAGCTGCTGGAGCAAAAGCTATAATTGCCTGGGGAAGCTGTGCTACTTCTGGCTGCGTACAAGCTGCAAAACCAAATCCAACAGGCGCGGTTCCAATTCATAAAATTATAACAGACAAACCTATAATCAATGTGCCGGGTTGTCCGCCAATTGGCGAAGTAATGGCAGGAATTATTGTGCATGTAGTAGCGTTTGGGAAACTGCCTGAATTAGATAGCTCGGGACGTCCGAAAGCATTTTATTCAAAAAGAGTTCATGACAGCTGTTATAGAAGGCCTTATTTTGATGCGGGATTATTTGCGGAAAATTTTGACGACGAAAATGCAAAAAAAGGATATTGCCTATACAAAGTTGGCTGTAAAGGTCCAAGTACTTACAATGCCTGTGGTAATATGAAATGGAACGGTGGTGTAAGCTATCCTATTCAATCTGGGCATGGCTGTCTCGGCTGTAGCGCCAAAGATTTTTGGGATGCAGGAAGTTTCTATTCTAGAGATACGGCTGTAAGTCCGGGCAATATTGAGGCTAATGCAGATACCTTGGGCAAAATTGCACTTGGAAGCGTAGCTGCCGGAATTGGAGTGCATGCTGTCCTTTCGAATGTATCGAAAAGAAAAGAACTGAATCAGAGAATTAATCAGGGAACTGAAAACGAAAAACACTTAGAGGATTTATAATCTAATAAAAATAAAACATGGCAGAGAGAATAGTAGTAGATCCTATTACCAGAATTGAAGGGCATTTAAGAGCAGAAGTTGAAATTTCAGATGGGACTATAAAAGAAGCTTTTTTATCTTCTACAATGGTTCGAGGTTTGGAGAATATTGTAAAAGACAGAAACCCCAAAGATGTGTGGGCATTTGTACAAAGAACCTGTGGAGTTTGTACTTCAACACACGCTACAGCATCTGTGCGATCTGTTGAAGATGCACTCGGGATAGTGGTTCCTCCTAATGCCGAAATTGTTAGAAATATAATGTTAGGCGCTTTATACCTCCATGATCACGTGGTGCATTTTTATCATTTGCATGCTTTTGACTGGGTTGATGTCCTGAGCGGACTAAATGCTGATCCTGTAAAAACATCGCAATTAGCACAGTCTATATCGAATTGGCCAAAAAGCTCACCAGGTTATTTTTCTGATTTGCAAAAGAGATTAAAAAAATTTGTTGCTAGTGGTCAGTTAGGGATTTTTGCAAATGGATATTGGGGTCATCCTCAAATGAAACTTCCTCCAGAAGCCAACTTAATGGCTACGGCACATTATCTTGAAGCTTTAGAATGGCAAAAAGAAATTGTTAAGGTGCATGCAATTTTTGGAGGTAAAAATCCGCATCCTAATTTTCTTGTAGGCGGTATGGCCTGCTCTATCAATCTTGATGACGCAAGCGGTTTAAATGCTGAAAGATTAGCATTTGTGCGTCAATTACTAGAAGAAGGAAAACAATTTGTAGAACAAGTTTATCTTCCAGATGTACTTACTATTGCCAGTTATTATAAAGATTGGGGCGCTATAGGTGGTTTTCATAATTTTATGACATTTGGAGATTTCCCTACGCAAGGATATAATAATACGAATAACAATACTTTCAAATTCCCGTCGGGGGTTATATTAAATAAAGACCTTACGAAAGTTCACGATCTGGATTTGCGCGATTTAAAAACCGTAGAAGAATATGTAAACAATTCTTGGTACGATTATGCAGGAGACGGCAATACCGGAAGACAGCCGTGGGCAGGAGAAACAAAAATAAATTATACGGGTCCAAAACCGCCTTACACCCATTTAAACGTTGATGAAAAATACAGTTTCATTAAAACACCAAGATGGAAAGGCCACGCTATGGAAGCTGGTCCGCTGGCTAGAATGCTGGTAGGATATGCATCTGGAAGAGAAGAATTCAAAGACATTATCGATTCGGCTTTATCAAAACTGCAAATTCCTGCTGAGGCTTTGTTTTCAACTTTAGGAAGAACCGCAGCCAGAGCTTTAGAGTCAAAATTAGTAGCGGGCTGGAATTTAGAATTCTTTGATAAATTAATTGAAAACATCAAAAATGGTGATACCAAAATGGCGAACATGGAAAAATGGGAAACCTCAACTTGGCCAAAGGAATCGCAGGGTGTTGGACTTGTAGAAGCACCAAGAGGAGCTTTAAGTCATTGGATCGTAATAAAAGATGCTAAAGTTGCCAACTATCAGCAGGTAGTTCCTTCCACATGGAATGCTTCGCCAAGAGACCCAAAAGGACAGCGCTCACCCTATGAAAGCAGTTTGCTGAATACTCCTGTTGCAGATCCTGAACTGCCATTAGAAATCATTAGAACGATACATTCATTTGATCCTTGCATTGCTTGTGCTGTGCATTTATATGACGAAAATGGCAGCATTATTAAAGAAGTAAACGATATATCAATTTGTACCGCTTAATTTAAAATTGTACCACATGCCATCAAAAACTAACGATTATAAAAGAGCTTACATATGGCAGCTGCCCATACGTATTTTTCATTGGGTAAATGCATGGGCAATTACAGGACTGGTAGCAACGGGTTTTATTATTGGTAATCCGCCCGGCATTATTTCAACTAAAGAAGCAACAAATCAGTTTTGGTTTGGATATATTCGAGAAATACATTTTGGGTGTGCTTATCTATTGACAGCTGTAATGATTTTAAGAGTATATTTTGCTTTTAAGGGAAATAAATATGCAAACTGGCGTGTGTTTTTTCCATTTAAAAAAGATGGTTTTAAGCGAATGTGGCACGTTATTAAATATGATATTTTTTTGCAGAATGGACATACTGATGGTTCTCCAACCGGTGCAGTTGGTCATAATAGTGTAGCAGCAACTTCTTATTTAGTAATGTTTTTTATGGCGCTTGTTATGATGGCAACAGGCTTTGCTATGTATGCTCCTACCTCAACTTGGTTTTTTCCTAAAATGTTTGGCTGGGTCACCAATTTACTTGGAGGCGATTTGAATGTGAGGACAATTCATCATTTTACTACTTGGACATTTATATTGTTTGCAATCGTTCATATTTATTTGGTTTTCTTTCATGATTGGCTGGAGGGATTAGGCGAAACATCGGCAATGGTAAGCGGCTATAAATTTGTTCGAAGAGAAAGAATAAAAAATGATGAAGATTTAAAACAAAATGATGAAATCATTAAACAAAGTCAACAGTAGAATTGGTTACTAGATTTTGAAAATAAAATAATATGCAGGAAGAAATTATTGCAAAAAAAATAGATGAGTTTCATACCGATGGAAATGAAATTCTAGTTCTTGGAATTGGCAACTATTTAATGGGAGACGAAGGTGTTGGCGTACATTTCATTAACAGAATAGATAAAACGCAATTTCCTGAAAACATATCATTTATTGATGGCGGAACTGGCGGTTTTTCACTCATACCTTATATCGAAAACCATAAAAAGGTAATTATTGTAGATGCAACGATGGATGGTAAAGAAGAAGGAACAATTACGCTTTTAAAACCCCGTTTCTCTCAAGACTTTCCCACTTCATTAAGCGGACATAATTTTGGACTTAAAGATATGGTAGATATTTTATCGATGCTAAATGTCATGCCTGAAATTCATCTATACACCATTACAATCTTAAAAATGGAACCCATGTCTATAAAACTTTCGCCAAAAGTAGATGAGGCTATACAAAATGTTACCGAACAGATTATTAGACAGATTGACAATTTTAAGAATACCTAACTTACACATTGAATCCTACATTTCAAATAACAATTTCTGGCAGTGTGCAAGGTGTGGGTTTTCGACCTTTTGTCTACAATTTGGCTATTAGCTATAACTTGAAAGGTTATGTTTCCAACAATGAAGCTGGAGTACTTATAGTTGTGCAGGAAAAAACAGCCAATATATTTGAGTTTTATAAAGAGCTTAAAAAGAAACATCCAAAAAATGCCAAAATAAAAAATACGGCTATTGTAGAAATTTTAGTTCATAAGAAGTTTGATGATTTTATTATAAAACCAACAGAGAAAAACATTTCTATAAATGCCCTGCTGACTCCAGATTTTGCAATATGTGAAAATTGCCAGAAAGAGGTTTTAGACCCTAAAAATATCCGTTATCACTATCCTTTTATCAGCTGTACTTCATGCGGACCGCGATATGCTATAGCTGAAAAATTTCCTTTTGAAAGGGAAAACACAAGTTTAAAAGAATTTAAAATGTGTGAAAGTTGTCTTGAAGAATATAATAATCCAAAAGACATTCGTTTTCATTCACAAACAAATTCTTGCCCTGAATGTGGCGTAAAAGTTTCATTTACAGATAATGCAGGAGCAGTTATTTCTATAAAAAACAAAGAAATATTTGAGGCGGTTTCAGAAAAACTTAAGCAAGGTAAAATAGTCGCTGTAAAAAATACCAGCGGTTATTTGCTTTTGTGTGATGCAACAAATTCTAAAGCAGTTCAGGAATTGCGAAACAGAAAAAAACGCCCCACGAAACCTTTCGCCGTTTTATTTAAAGACATTCAACAAATTGAAAATTATTTAATCTGTCATAAATCAGAAAAAAAAATAATTACTTCTACTCAGTCTCCAATTGTGATTTTGCCTTTAAAAAAACAAGGCAATTTAGCTGCAGAACAAATAAGTCCAAATGTAAATACGATTGGTGCCATGCTGCCTAATTCTGGTATTTTGCATTTAATTGCAAATTTGTTTGAAAAACCACTTATCGCTACGAGTGGCAACTTTAATGGGGCAACAATCTGCGCAGATCAAAATGAAGCTCTCAAATCATTAAATTCTATTGCCGATTTTTATTTGCATCATGATTTAGAAATTCAGCATTCACAGGACGATTCTGTAATTAAATTTACTAGAAAGCACAAACAAAAAATTATACTGCGCCGTGCAAGAGGTTTTGCTCCTAATGTTGATTTAAAATTTCCTGCAACTACAAAAGAAAAGCTGATTTGCTTGGGTGCAGATCTAAAAAGTACAATCACAATTACTCCAAACGAACATATTTATACGAGCGAATACATTGGCGATTTGGCAAATTATGACACTTATAACCGATTTGATAAAAAGATCAATAACTACCTCAACTTTTTTGATTTTAAGCCAACAACTATTATTTCCGACAAACATCCGAACTATCAAGCGATCAATAAAATCAGTGATTTTACAGCTCAAAATAATACGGTTAAAAAGTTTCAAATTCAGCATCACGAAGCTCATTTTGCAGCAATTTTGAGTGAGAAGAATTTATGGAAAAAACCCAAAACATTAGGCGTTATTTGGGATGGCGTTGGTTTTGGAAGCGATACCGAAATATTTGGAGGAGAATTTTATGAATACAATCAAAGACAAATAAACCGAATTGGACATTTAGACTATTTTCCGTGGATTTTAGGCGATCAAATGTCAAAAAATCCAAAAATTGCAGCCTTTTCTATCAGCAACAACGATCCTTTTTTACAGCATTTTTTCAATAAAAATGAAATCAAAGTGTATTCGCAGCATATTAAAAACAGCCCAATAAAAACATCTTCTATGGGGCGATTATTTGATGCCACTGCCTTTCTACTAGGTTTTAAAACAGCTGTTTTATTTGAAGGCGAAGCAGGAATGTATCTGGAAAATCTAGCGCAAGATGCTTTTAATAAATCCAATATAAAATTGACAGATTATTTGCAGGAAGAGAAAATAACAAACTCGATTCCAACAAAAAAACTTTTATTAAATCTGGCCAAAGCAGCAAAAGACAATACAAATCTGGAAATTGTTTCTTTAAATTTTCATTTCACTTTGGTTAAATGCATCGAAAAAATGGCTTCAATTACAGGTTCTAAACATATAGCTTTTAGCGGAGGCGTGTTTCAAAATGCTTTCCTTGTCGATTTGATAATCGATCATTTAAAAACAAAATATAAATTACATTTTCACGAAATGCTTTCTCCAAATGATGAAAATATATCATTCGGCCAGCTCAATCATTATTTACACTTAAAAAAATAAAACATGGATATTCTTGAATTATTAGGACATATTGGAAAAACAGAAGAAAAAGACAAAATATCATATTCTGCAGGTGTTGTAATGGCTTTGAGCCTGAAAGACATTGGTTTTGATGAAATAATGTATGACGATTTTACAGACGGAATGAAATCTGTTTTTGAAAAATCTTCAGAAAAAATTTCTCCCAAACGTTCTATTGAAATTTTCAATAATTACGTTGCGCTTTTACAAGAAGAACTAAAAGTAAAAAATGCGGAGATTGGAAGAGTCTTTTTAGAAAAAAATGCAAAAAAAGAAGGTATTGTCACCTTGCCAAGTGGTTTACAATATGAAATTTTAGAACAGGGAAAAGGAAAAATACCAAAAATTACAGACACCGTAAATGTTGTTTATGAAGGTTATTTACTAAATAAAAATGTTTTTGATTCGACTAAAGAAACGGGAGCGCAAAAAATGCGTGTTTTGCAAACTTTAACCGGCTGGCAGGAAGCACTGCAATTAATGCCTGAAGGTTCCCGCTGGAAAATTTATGTGCCGCATGATTTGGCATATGCTCATATTGGCGCGCCACCAATGATTCAGCCTAACTCGACTTTGATATTTATTATTGAACTTTTAAATATTGTTTAAAATGAAATACATGTCTGAATATCGAAATCCTGAATTGGTAAACCATTATATAAAGGAAATTCATAAAGTTACTACCAAACCTTGGAATATCATGGAAATTTGTGGCGGACAAACACATTCGCTGGTCAAAAATGGACTGTTAGATTTACTGCCAAAAAACATCAGAATGATTCACGGACCAGGCTGTCCGGTTTGTGTAACTCCAATTTCATTAATCGACAAAGCAATTGAGTTAATGAAAAAAGGAGTCATATTATGTTCTTTTGGCGATATGATTCGTGTTCCAGGATCATCAAAAAGTTTGCTGGAAGCCAAAGCTGAGGGAGGCGATCTTCGTATTTTATATTCTCCTTTGGAAGCCGTAAATATTGCTTCAAAAAATCCTGATAAGGAAGTCGTTTTTTTTGCTGTAGGTTTTGAAACTACTGCACCAAGCAACGCATTGGCTGTTATTTATGCTGAAAAATTAGGTCTTAAAAATTTTAGCTTATTGGTTTCTCATGTATTGGTACCGCCAGCAATGGAAGCCATTTTATCTGATGAATTTTGTACCATTAATGCCTTTTTAGGAGCTGGTCATGTATGCACAATTGTTGGTTTAGAAGAATATTATCCAATTGCCGAAAAATACAAAATCCCAATTGTGGTTTCAGGATTTGAACCTGCAGATATGGTTCAGGCTATTTATCACACGGTACTGCAATTGGAAAAAGGAGAATATAAGGTAGAAAATCAATATACAAGATTGGTCAAAGAAGAAGGCAACATACGAGCAAAAGAGGTTGTCGATTCAGTCTTTACAATTGGAACGCAAGAATGGCGAGGCATTGGTGCAATTAAAGACAGCGGACTCGTTATGAGAGAGAAATATAAAATGTATGACGCCGACAAAAAATTTTCAATAACTGCTGTCAATAAAAAAACAGATCAATATTGCATTGCTGGTCAAATTTTAACGGGACATAAAAGACCAAATGAATGTCCTGAATTTGGAAAAAAATGCAAACCATCCAATCCGTTAGGTGCGCCTATGGTTTCTTCTGAAGGAGCTTGTGCAGCTTACTTTAATTATTTGTAAATCATGATTGGATTTTTAATTACTATTTATGCAGGACTTGAACATGCTTTTGAAGCCGATCATTTACTAGCCGTAAATAATCTAGTCACTAACAGAAGCAAAATCAAAGATGCCTTAAAAGATGGAATGTTTTGGGGCGTTGGACATACTTCGACCATTTTTATTGTGGGTGTCTTGATGATTGGATTTAAAATTTCGATAAGCGAAAACATTTTCAATTATCTCGAAGCCGTTGTAGGCATTATGCTTATTGTTCTTGGAGCATATCGGTTAACCAAACTATTTTACAAGAAAAGACATTCGCACACTTATTATCACAGCCACGAACATACGCATAGCAATGGCGTTACACATACTCATATGCATGCTCATACCTATTTTCACTCTCATCCTATAGAGGCTTTTCCACACGATCATTCTGGTTCTGCAAATTACAGAGCAGCCTTTTGGGTAGGATTAGTTCATGGTTTAGCTGGAAGCGGGTCTTTAGTAATATTGGTCATTTCTCAAATGAAAACACCTTTGGAAGGATTATTATATATATTGATTTTTGGCATTGGGTCTATTTTAGGAATGTTCCTCGCCGCTGGTCTTTTCAGCATTCCTTTTACTAAAAGTATTCTTAATTCTAAAAAACTTCAATACATACTCATTGTAATTTCTTCTACGATTTGTATTTTATTTGGCTTTAAAATCATTTACACCAATTTATTTTAATTACCCTAAGCTTAATTTAATAGTATCTTAAGACACATCCTTCTTCATTTTTTATTGGACAAAATATCTTTGTCTCATGAAAAAAATGATGCAAAAATTATACGCCCTACCTCTCTTCTTTTTGATAAGCCAATTTACTTTTGCTCAAACACATCCTTCAATTAAAGGAAATGTTTCTGACGGAAAACTTCCTATCGAATTTGTTGATGTACTTTTAAAAAAGACAACCGATTCAACTAAAGTCGCCAGTTTTGCTGTAACAGACGCTTCTGGAAATTTTGCTTTAGAAAATATCAATTCGGGCGACTATCAGTTGCAATTCAAGTTAATTGGATTCAAAACTATAACACAGCGAATCAAAGTTTCAACTACGCCAATTTCTCTCGGGAATATTGTTTTGCAAAACGACACTAATTTACTGAATGACGTTGTTGTGACTTCTCATAAAAAGCAAATTGAAAAAACAGAAGGCGGATTTGTATTTAATGCTGTTTCAAATATTTCTCAAACAGGCGGCACAGCAACTGATATGCTGAAAAGCATTCCAACAATTGCAGTTGATGCTGAAGGAGCAATAACATTAAGAGGAAAATCGCCGATGATTTTGATTAACGGAAAAAACTCTACTATTACCAATATGGATCAGATTGCGGCGAGCAGTATTGAAAGCGTAGAAGTGATCACCAATCCAACTGCAAAATACGATGCGAATACAGAAAGCGGCATTATCAACATCAAACTTAAAAAAATTAATCAGAGCGGTCTAAATGGCGCTGTAGTTCTCGGGGCTGGTTTTGGTGCCAAAGGCAGAATGAACAGTTCGGTACTTTTAAATAATAAAACAGACAAATGGAATATTGGTTTGGGTTACGACAATCGTTTTGCCGGCAGAACCAAAGAAATAAAATCGGACCGAACGAATTATTTTGTTGACGACGAACATTTTATCAAACAGCATAGAAATGACGAACGTACTGAAGGTTTACAGAATTTGAAATTCAACGTTGATTTTACTCCAAATGAAAGAAACAGTTTCTCATTTGAAGCAATTGGAAACATGGAAAGTCAGGACAACAATGAAACATTGTACACGCAGGTAAATACCAACACAAGTGCTTTTTTCTCGCAAAACAGAAGACATTCTTTAGAATTAGAACGTTCAAAAGTAGCCGAATTTGCTTTTAATTATGACCGAAAATTTGCTGACAGTAGAAAATCTTTAAATGCGAGTATAACTTCTTCATTTAATTATGATCGCGAAAATACGGATATTGATACTTATAATTATGATGAATACGATCAGCAAATTGGTGCTGTTTTGTTGCAGCGCACACATAATTATGAACATGAAAATATAACAAATGCTACTTTAAATTATGCTGTACCCGTTTCTGCAAAATCAATGTTGGAAGTTGGTTATAAAGGAACTTTCCGATTTTTTAATTCGGAGTTTCAAAGTGCAACATTAGAAAATGGCAATTATATTGTTGATCCAATTGCGAGCAACACATTTGATTTTAATGAACAAATCAGTGCTTTTTACGGAATGTTGAATTCTTCCATCGGTGAAATCGAAAATCCGAAGTGGAAATACAATTTAGGATTGCGCGCAGAAAATGTTTCTAATACTGGGGCAACCCAAAACAATAGCGATCGCTTTAGCAATGATTATCTAAAACTTTTTCCTTCAGCTTCTTTGCAACTGAATTTGGCTTCAGATGAATCTTTAAAATTCGGTTACAGCAAACGCATCAACCGACCTGAATTAGACCAGTTAAATCCGTTTGTAGATATTACTGACGCTTTAAATCCGCATGGAGGAAATCCATATTTGAAGCCTGAAATTATTCATATTGTAGAATTAAATTACAATAAAGAATTCGACAAATATTCTTTTTCTGGAAATGCTTTTTATAGAAATGCCAATAATACTATTCGCCAATATGCTATTCTTCAAGACAATGGCGTTGTTTTATTGCAGCCTCAAAACATTGGAAATACAATTACTTACGGACTCGAAACTATTTTCAGCATAAAACCTTTTTCTTTTTATGATGCCAATATCAGTTTAACGGCTTTTCAACAACATATTGATGCCAAAAACCTAGAACAGGCGCAGGACGCAGTAAGCAATGCTTTTAGCTGGTACGGAAAATTGATAAATAATTTCACACCTTGGAAAGGTGGGAAACTTCAAATTATAGGAAATTACAATTCAGCATTGGCAACTGCACAAGGAAAAAGGATTCCGATTTATAATGTAGATTTAGGATTTCAGCAGAAATTAGGTAAAAGCAATGCTCGTTTAGGTTTAGTTGCAACGGATATGTTTAATACTTTAGAAAGCGGTTACAAAAACAATACTTTACTATTTAGTAACAATAGAACTTCTAAATCTGACACACGAGCTTTAATGGTAACTTTTGCTTATACTTTTAGATCTGATTTTAAAGAAAAATTACTCGAAAACCAGTTTTCTACCGAATAAAAAACGGACTAAAAAGCAGTAAAAAATAAAAGTTTCAATCTTGTATTTTTAAGCGTCAATTCTATTGAAAAATTGAATTATATTCGCCAAGAGAAAATCTTCCACTAGATTTTCTTGAGCCCAAAAACATAAAACCTACATAGAATGAAATTTGTAAAATTACTTTTTATCTGCAGCCTATTTTTTGCTGCCGCGACTTTGCATTCGCAAGTTCACGTAGATCAAATTACCCACAACTCCAAAGACCGTTTTATTACCACAACAATTGGTTATCCTATTCCTGGGACTTATGCTCCTTTAAATCTAAAAGAGCCTATAACGGTTTTAAATCCAGATGGTACCGGTTTTATTCAGGCAGAAGATTTGACCAAACAAAAAATCAATTGGGGAATAGAATGTTCAGAAGATGGAGTTCCTATTTTTAAAGAAGGATATAACAGTGCCTCTTACACTTTTTGGTACCGACCTAATGACAGTCAAGAATGGTATTATTCTCAATTTTCTATTCATTTCACCAAGAAAAAAATGTTTCTTATGGGCGAAAGAGTAAAAGATTATGTTGATTATAATGTACAATAAGCTGTAAAAAACAAACTTGTTATTAGAGATTTATTCGATTTTAGGAGCATTTTCTAAAAAAAAGAAAACGTTTTCGTTGAATTATCACAGTACCCATAAATTTTCCGATTAAATTTTATAAATATAAAAATAGTACCCAATTTTTATTTAATTTGCAGTAAAATTCAATATATTAAACATGGTTTCAATCACACGCCTTTTTGATTTTCCTTATTATCAACAAGAAACTTACAACCTTTCAGTTGCTCTGGCTACCAAAAAAAATGGAGCTTGGGAAAAAACCTCCACACAGGAATATATTGCAAAGGCAAATGCAGTTTCGAGAGCGTTATTGCGTATGGGCATTCAGAAAGATGATAAAATTGCATTAATTACTTCAAATAATAGAACCGAGTGGAATATAATGGATATTGGTATTCTGCAGACAGGTGCTCAGAATGTTCCTATTTATCCAACAATTGCTGAGGAAGATTATGAATATATCTTAAATCACAGTGGCAGTATTTACTGTTTTGTTTCTGATGATGAAGTATATCAAAAAGTGCAGGCTATTAAAGCAAATGTACCTACTTTAAAAGAAGTGTATTCTTTTAATGAAATTCCAGGTTGTAAACACTGGTCTGAACTTTTGACTTTAGGCGCAGATGAGAGCAACCAAAACGAAGTTGATGCTAGAAAAGACAGTATTAAAACTGAAGATTTAGCAACGATAATTTATACTTCTGGAACAACTGGAAAACCTAAGGGAGTTATGCTTTCGCACAAAAATATTGTATCGAATGTTTTAGACAGCGCGCCAAGAATTCCGTTTGATGCAGGAAACAGCACAGCATTGAGCTTCTTGCCTATCTGTCATATTTTTGAAAGAATGATTTTGTACATCTATCAATATTATGGTGTTTCGGTTTATTTTGGAGAATCTATTGAGAAAATTAGTGACAACTTAAAAGAAGTTAAACCAACTGTAATTACAGCTGTACCAAGACTTTTAGAAAAAGTTTACGATAAAATTTATGCTAAAGGAGCTGAATTAACAGGAATTAAGAAAAAACTATTTTTCTGGGCTATTGATTTAGGTTTAAAATATGAGCCTTACGGAGCAAATGGTTTTTGGTATGAATTTCAATTAAAAATTGCCCGAAAATTGATTTTCAGTAAATGGAAAGAAGGTTTGGGAGGAAATTTAGATTTAATGGTTTCCGGAAGTGCGGCCTTGCAGCCACGTTTGATAAGAGTTTTTGCTGCAGCAGAAATTCCAGTTATGGAAGGTTATGGTTTATCTGAAACTTCGCCAGTAATTGCGGTTAACGATCAAAGAAATAAAGGTTTTAAAATTGGAACGGTTGGAAAACCTATCCAAAATCTTGAAGTTAAAATTGCGCAAGACGGCGAAATTTTATTGAAAGGTCCAAACGTAATGCTGGGTTATTACAAAGATCACGAAAAAACTGCCGAAGCAATTATAGACGGTTATTTCCATACGGGAGATATTGGAGAAATTGACAGCGAAGGTTTCTTGAAAATTACCGATCGTAAGAAGGAAATGTTTAAAACTTCTGGAGGTAAATATATTGCACCACAAATGATCGAAAATGCGATGAAACAATCTCGTTTTATTGAGCAGATAATGGTTATTGGTGAAGGCGAAAAAATGCCGGCAGCTTTTATTCAGCCAAATTTTGAATTTGTAAAAGAATGGGCAAAAATCCATAAAATTACTATAGGCGATTCTAATGCTGAAATTGCTTCGAATCCAGATGTTATAAAACGTATCGATGATGAAATAGAAGGTATCAACAAAAAATTCGGACATTGGGAACAAATCAAACGTTTTGAATTAACTCCAGATGTTTGGTCTATCGATGGCGGACAGCTTACTCCTACTTTGAAATTAAAACGTAAAATTATAAAAGAGATTTATAAAGATCTTTACGCTAAAATCTACGGTAACAATCAATAAATCACAATAATATAACCAAAAGAAAACGGCTGTCTTGTATGAGACAGCCGTTTTTAGTTTTTAAGGCACCAATGTAGAATCTTGGCGATGTTTTTGGCATCGTCAATACCGCGGTGATGTGTCCCTTCTAACGGAATATTCAATAATTTAAGCGCGCCGTTCATTCCTGTCGTTTTACTCAAACCAAACTTTTCGGCAAAATGCTCTTTTACATTCATATGATCTCCAGACATTGGATAAGGAACACCGAACGTTTTACATTGTCTTTTAAGCATATTCAAATCGTATAGACCGTAACTTGCCCACGTGTATGAATAGGACTTATATTCATCTTTAAGCTGCTTGATAGCTTCTTGAAGAGTAACGCCGTGTTTCTCTAGCATATCTTCTGTAATAGTCGTTAATTGAGTACAAAAAACACTAACGCTGGAAAGCTGTGGTTTTACCAATATTCCCTTATTCTTAGAAATTACTCCTGTTTTGGTGTCTAATACAGCCAAGCCAATTTCTATAATTTCATTTTGCTGTCCAAATGGAACCGCGCCCTGCCAGCATGTGGCTTCTAAATCGATAATGATAATTTTATCTGTAGTTTTCATTTTTTCTTTTTTTATTGTTTTAATACTTATTTTTTGTTTTTTGTTTTTCATAAAAACAGAGTCATAAAATTAGACAAGAAACCTTTTTTCTTCGGTTGTTTGTCTGCTCTCTTTTCCTTTGTAAAACGTTTCTTTTCAAAAACTGCTTTCGCTTTTTCGATGCTTTTATGCTGTTTTGGACCTTCAATTCTACAATCTTCGTAGAACTTTTTAAAAGGACGCGGTTGAAAATCAACCAAAATTGCAGCCATATTTACAACATCAATGTTCGCTGGGTCAGTTTCTCCTTTGAAAAACGTTTCGATAGGTCTGAATTTATCCTTCTTTTCCTTGAATTTGTTCTTTTTCGTATGGTCAAATTCTAAACCTAAAAGGTTTCTAAAAACATTTAAATCGTCTTGAGAAGGATTATTTTCGAAAATAAGCCAGCACAAATCACGCAGTTTTCCACGAGATGGCTTGTACAAATAATCAAAGTATTTCCCCTCTTTTTCTATCTCATATTTAGCTCTAATAGCTTTTTTGTATTGTTTTAGTGTATTGTTGTTCATGGTATTTATTTTTTTGCAATTCTTGGGAACCTCAGGAAAACGTAATAATCCTAGGGAATCCAATATCTGCAAAGCTTAAAAACACCACTTCTTTGCTGGAGAAATAACTCCTAATGATATGCAATATCCCTTGATTTTACCTTTTCATTCCATTTGTTAATGAGTTCCAAACCTCTTTTTTGTAAAGAGGCAAATGGAAACTCACCCGACTCAATTATATCTGTTTGACCAAAATCACGGTCACACGCAAATACTACTTCTTGATTCATCCTTAAATTTTTTATTATTAAACTTTTATTACTTTACGAAGATTTCCTTCAATTGACCAATTACGTTTCCACCGCCAGAAATGGTGATTTCACCAATTTTATCTGCGATTTTTTCTACGTATTCCATCTCTTTCAGCTTCCACAACATTTCATTTTCTTCCATCAGCTTTGCTGTGTTAAGCAAACTTCTTGTTGCAGCAGTTTCTTCTCTTCTCATAATGCTGTTGGCCTGTGCTTTTTTCTCGGCAACCAAAACCTGATTCATGATTTCTTTCATATCTCCTGGAAGAATTACATCTCTAATTCCAGCGTCAGAAATTTTCAAACCTAAATCATTGATTTTATTTTTTGCTTCTTCCAAAATAGCTTCTGCAATGGCATCTTTTTTAGACAATAATTCATCTAAAGTCAATCCACCGACAAAACCTCTTAAAGCCAATTGCATGGCGACGTACAACTGTTTTTCAAAATCCTTGTTATCGACCAGAGCTTTCATAATATCAACCACTTGGTATCTCACAAAAAAGTTGATTCTTAATCCTGCTTTATCTTTAGTCAACAATTCCTGACCAGAAATTTCCAATTGCTGCTGTCTTGTATCAACAGTTTTAACTTCAATCGTAATCGCGTTGTTCCAGAAATAGTGTGTTCCAGATTTTAATTCTTTTACCAAAGTTCCATTCACAAATAACAAAGCTTTGTCGTTACTTGCCACAATGAATTTTCTTGTAAAGTATTTCATCTTCACATTTTCCAATAAGTTTACTGGAATGTTTTCTGTGATTTCGATTTTAGACAAATCTGCTTTAATAAATTCGTTTTTTACAACTCCTTTCCAAAAAGCATATTTTCCTGGTACTAAGATTTCTTTAAAGTTTCCTTTCACAAATTGCAATGCAATTTCGTTATCGGCAACCTCAACAACTTCCAAAAGAGAGGCCAATTCTGGGTTTTGCAATAAAACATCCAACTCAAAAGGAGCTAGAAAAGATCCGTTTAGATCGTAAAGCATTACTTCTTTGTTTCCAAAAATCCAGTGTAATCCTTCTTCGATTACTTTTATTAATTTTCTATTTTCGAACACCAAGCCCACTTGGTACGCTTCGATTTTAATTCTTTTTATCATACTATTTTTTTTAAAGTTTCAAGTTCTGAACCTGTAAACCTCTGTTATCTTTTTTCTATTTTTATTTTCTTCTAATAAAAAACCTCATTGTCCTTATCCTTTAATAAAAACGGACGAATAGTTTGTTTTTTTGTCTGTTTGAATTGTTTCTGATTCTATTTTGTTGAAGAATCCCCAAATTCTCTTAACAATCAAATCAAAAAGAAAGCAAACTTTTCAAAATACATTGCAATTGGCACTAGCTTTATAAAAGTGTGAAATCTTGGATTTAAAAATCTAGATTGCACTGACAAAGACAAATCAGTTTTTTCCTAATGGTCATCTTTTTAAGAGTGATGGTCTCTTTTAAACAGGTTTTTGAGACCCATTGACTTACCAACTCGTCCAATCAACCCTAAAGTTGATGCAGGATTCGAACCTGCGTTTTTCTATTACTCTACCAACTGAGTTACCGCATTACTGCGAATGGGAATCGAACCCATGACATATAGAGTGTGAGATAATTTTTGGAAAATCATCAAAACCTCCAAACCAAGCTGCATAGAAAAACATAATACGCTTTCGCGAAAAGTCTGCTACAATAGTGCTATACAGAAACACCCAACAAGGCTTGTTTGATATTATAAATCAAAGTTTCCTTTGATGTCCATTTCAATTTATTAAAGAACGTTTTTGTTTCTTCAACAAAGATTCAAATAATACTGCGCAATTATTTTGCGCAAGACATTTCAATTTTATGAAAATTCTAATTTTAATCGTTTAATACCAAAATCTGTTTTTCTTAACTTGCACATTCTACCATCTGAAATATGGTGAAATACAATACCTTCAATATCATTCTCTAATAAGAATTCTTTCAAATCATTGAATTCAAGATTTAGAAAATCAAGCACCTCACTGCCGTGTTTTACCAAAGTATGTTTCTCAAAATTTTCAGGATTTCCTTGTACTTTTGGTCCGCATAATTCGTATGTTCCGTCAACAATTTTTTCTAATTCATCGAAACCTTCGAAAAAATGTTTGTACTCCGATTTTGATCGGTCGCATTTTAACCAGTGCGGTTGATGACCTGAAATTGGATCTGCTTCCTGACAAGGAATTGCACCCGCAGGAATTGTTCTTCCTTTTTTAGCATCGAATCTTTTAAACAATTCTCCACTGATAATAGCTGCAGATGTACCGTCGAATTTTCTGGTTGCAATGGCTTCTCCATCAAAAACCCATTTATTTGCAACATTAATTTTATCTATAACTCTTCCTAAATCATTAGGATCTTTGCCGAATAATGTGCTTATCTTTTTCATTATCAATATTTTTAAATAATTATATTTTAGTACAGGAAGAGAGACTCGAACTCTCAGAAAACTGATTCTAAATCAGCCGTGTTTACCATTTCACCATTCCTGCATTTTTTAAGGTTCTAAGTGGCTAAGATTCTCAGGAACTAAGTTTTTACTTTTTAACTTTACATCTCATAACTTCAAAACCATTTTTTGTCTGGGAAGCAGGATTCGAACCTGCGACCTCCCGCATCCAAAGCGGGTAAACAACCTCCGTTATCTTCCCAGTTGTTTTAAGGTTCTGAGATACTAAGGTTCTGAGAGGCTAAGTTTTTTTTTTAACTTTTAACTCTGAATCTAAATAACTCAGTAGCTTAGAATCTTAGCCCCTCAGCAACTTAAAAAAAAGCGGCTCATACGGGAGTCGAACCCGTTTCTCCCGAGAGACAGTCGGGAAGATTAGCCAGTAACCCCAATGAGCCAGTTCCTTCTAGAGAACAAGCGATTTCGGATGGAATCGAACCATCAACTTCTTGATTAACAGTCAAGCGCTCTGCCAATTGAGCTACGAAATCAGTAATTTTTGGGCATAAAAAAAGCACCCGATTAAAGGTGCTTGCAAGATTTATAAGGATATACGTATCCTATTGTCCATGTTTATGCACCTGTATTGTTATACATCCAAGGTCGAAGCTCGGAAGTAGTGATTCTAGTATGTATGCTGAATTGAAATTCATTTTATATGCTTTATTTATTTTAAAATCGTTTTTATTTAAAAATCTTTGTTCTGATTTTCTTCGGCAAAGATAAAGTCGAAAAATTCATATTTCCAAATTATTTTTTAATTTATTTTATTGATTATCAATTACTTAAATGTAAAATATAAAAATAGAAATTCCTGTCCGCAAACTGATGCAGATTTCTTTTTGTATCAAATGACTGTCTCTCATCAGATTACTTTTCAAGATTATATTTCACTATTTTGATTAATCATTAAACATTTGGTCAATTATTTTTTAAATTATTTTTAGTTAAGGTTTGTTGTTTATCATTTTCTTGTCACGCCGAGCGAAGTCCAAGTGCTTTTTTAACGAATTCAAAATGTCTGTAACAAAAAAAGCGTCCTACTTTGAGGACGCTTTTCTATTTTATGATGAGTTTGACTCTAAAACTTACATTTCAATTTCATAAAAATACATAATGCATCCTGAATTCTCAGCCGGAAGATATCCTGCAGAAAGGTCAAAATTGTGTGCTATTGAAAGTTTCATATGTATTTCTTTTGTTTTATTTCGGAGACAAATGTAGTCTTTTATTTCATAATTTAACAAAACTCCATGAAAATTTTAAAAAACAAACATTTTTCAGTTTTACGAAATAGTCATTTTTACTGCTAAAATATGCTTACAGATACCACGCTTTCCTTGATAGGCGGTAAACCAATCGCAGGTGCATTTTTGAGAATTGTTGTCAATTATAACTTTATAAATCACACCAGAACCTTTTACTTTTGCTTCAATATAATTGGCTCTTCTTTCTGTGATTTCCACTTCTTCGTTATCAATCAACTTTTTAGCATTTTTAAGTCGTGGATTTAAAGACAAAATTCTTTCGGTTTTAAATGGAAGACGTCTGTAAAAATAGGCTTTTTCGCTTAAATCATAACCCAATAATCCCATTGAAGATAAACTGGAAGTCAAGTTGTCCATTGTTCCAAAATCAATATCATTTTCTATAGAAAGCATTGTTGGATCAAACATTTCATTTGATTTTAATAAACTGTTTAAACCATAAACCCATTCTACTGGCAGGTTTTCAGTCATGGTTTCCAATACGTTTCCTTCTCCAGAAAATCCACGATATGAATCTGGAGAAAACGCCATTAACAACTGCATTTTTCCAAATTCGCATACAATTGAGCACGTCTGCTTGTCTGAAGATTCGTAAACAAAAATCTTATCTACAATAGCCAAAATTCCTTCTAATAATCGTAACCTTTGCACTCCTCCTATTCTTACACTGTCGGCTGTTGCCAAAGTCGAAAACATGAATTTCCCTGCTCTTTTAGTTATAAAAAAATCCCCTTTAACGCTTCCTTTTGGTAAACTTTGAAATAACTGGATAGTTTGGATTTTATTCAATTCGAATTTTAAATCCATATCGGCCAAATACAGTTGAACACTCGTTAAACCTTTTATCCAGCGCATTGGCAAAGTCACTTTTTTCTCTACTACTTTTGCTTTGCTCGTAATAACCTGAACATCTTGCTGACCAACGGCTAAGGTTACTTTTTCATTTTTCTGAATGGCATTTAATGCATTCAACATTGGTTCGTTGAAATCGACATTTGTGGTTCCGCTGGCAATAAATTCTCCATCGATTGCTTCTGGTTTCATGTCTAATCTTACGTAAACTCCATTACAAGACGAAAATCCTTCAAAACGCAATCTCTCTGCGCCCGCAGAAACAATAGGATCGCGAAGACTTGGCGGAATAGGTCCAAAACTCGAACGAACGACTTTCGCAATCGTACTCCAGCATTTTGCCGTGACATACGGATCGGTCAAACTTCCCCAGAAAAAACACGGAATATTGTTTACCTCTTCAATTTCGGTCTGGTGCGCCAAAATCAAATTATTGATTCCTTTGGTTTTACTATAAGTCGAAATTCCTTTATAATTATATTCTAAATCTGTCATTTTCTTTATTTTAAAATTTGCTTAATCAATGATTTAAGCGAAGCATTATCTTTCCATTGTTCAAAAAACAAACTTGCATTTTCAGATGGTTTTTGATTGGTTTTAATTAAAACATCGACATAATTTTCTACCATTTTCTTAAAGTTAGTCGGCAGTTTTTCTTTCACATCCAAATTAGCAAAGAAAGCATTAAAAAACTGAAGCAATGCACTATTGTGTAAAGGCGAAATATCTTTTAGAGCAATTATTCCGTCTGTTAATCTAGAAAAAGCACCGTATTTCTCAGAAGCTAAAAATGCTGTTTTCTGAGCAAATTTATCAAGATGAAGAGTTTGCTTTTCAATAAGATTAATTAAAGTTTCAGAAGCCAATAACCGTAAATCTTTTTTCTCTTGAAAAAAACATGTCGCAAATAAAACAATCGAATTTTCAGAAAATCTAAATTCAGGTCGGTTAATTACGTCTAAAAAACCTCTTAATTCTGGTTTAGAACCATCTGTAATTCTGCAGTTATTCAATAACGTTAATGCTAAGGCATCTGAATTTTGCGGCGTTAAACTGTGCCAATAATAGGTGTTTCCAGCATAGTTTAAATTATAATCCCAGCTGTTGGATCTGCTGTAAATATCCTGGCTATAAAGCAAATAGTTCGGAATTTTGGAATAATTGGGCATATCAAAACGAAGTTCATACCAAGATGGAGATCTTTCTTTTTGTTTGGTTTGATAATTTGTCCATTCGTTCCACTGCTCTTTAAATTTAATTGCTGCAATATATGGCGAAACCACAAACGGAACGTCTTTTAAATATGTACTTTCAAATTCGGTAAAGGTACTTTCTGGATAAAATGTTCTCGCAACAACGGCCCATAAAGACAAATTACCTGTTTCTTTTGTTGTTTTGCCCAATGTTGCCAGCAGTTTTGAAACTAATGAAGTAGAATCAATGGTCGGTTTATCTTCTTTTCCTAAAGCAAATGACAGTAAAGGTTTTAACTCTCCTTCGATTTGATCTAATAACGAAATTGATTCCTCTGTATTTTCTCTTGGCATTCTGGCAATCGCAATGGCTAGATCGACAGAATCAATTTCTTCGTTTGCCTTTTGATATGCAATGACTCTTTCAATCAAAACTTTCGGCGCAACCCAATAGGGTTTGTGACTTGGGAAAGAAAGCATTGGCAGTTTCGAATTTGAATCGATTTTCTGCTGTACTTTTTCTAACAAAGGTTTGATTAAAAAATTGGTATTTATTTTTGAATAATGTTTGAAACGGCTGTCAAATTTTCCATTGATATTTGCTATTTTTTGAGATAAAAACGACTTCATCACATTTTTGTGATCAGCTTCAAAATAACTTTTTTGAAGCTGTTTTTCATAAGGCTGTAATTGCGCAGTATAATCAGCTGGGAATAAATCTCTTTGCTGAATATAGGTATTCATAAGGATTTCGGAATCTAAAGCTTCGTCTGAACTAATGAAATTTCCAAACTGAAACAAAATCTCGTTCCAGTCTTTTGGCAATTGTACTTCTTCCGTCAGCAACAATTCTTTTTTAGGTTCGAAATGATATTCTTCAAAATCTGAATCAGCGCCATTCAACGCTTCTTCATCCAAAAACTGACTCAAACCAGATTTGATATTTCCCTGCATCAATGACACGTACGAAGAAAGTTTTTCTTTCAAAACTTTATCTTTCGCAGAACCTAATTTTAAAAGGATTTTGCTCGCGCGTTCCTGCAAAGTCAAATCGGCGATTACGTAAATATCTGCTATGATTGACGCAATTGTGTTGTTTAATTTCGGATTGGCTTTACTCATTTTTTCCAAAACTGGCAATGCGCTTTTGATTCCGGCTTTACAGTCGCTCCGCATCATCATTGGCTCCAGCCATTCTAAAAATGATTTGGTTTTAAATTTCGGATGCTCATATATTTTCTTTACCAATTCGATTCCGTAACTCGTAATCGGTGGATACGAATTGTGCAAAAGTGAAAATATATTTTCCTGATAGATAACTAGTTCGTCTTCTGTAGCGCCAAATTCTTCGATTCTTTTTCTGAAAAACGATTTGATATTGTTGTTCCATTCTTTGGTTTGGATCTGAATCGCATTTTCAAAAAAGAAAGCACGATCCATTTTTTTCTGCTCTAATAATTCTTTGTAAATAATCGCCCAAGTACTAAACTCGTCATATTTCTGATTATCATTATCTCTAAAATAAACGTTTTGAAGCCCCGTTTCATAATTGAACATCTCAGGAATATCTCGCTGATAGGTTGTTTTATCTTCTAAAGCTTTAGCAATAAAATCCCTGCTTTTTATTTTAGAACGCCACTCGTTGACATTTGCCAAACACAAAGCATACAATTCTGGATTGAATTGAATTAAACCCTGTTCTTCAAACTGGCGAAGGATATGATAATTAAAGCTTCTCCAATCTTCTCTTCTAACTTTTTCGAGAATAAAAGTTTCCAGCCAATTTGGTTTTGCCCACAATAACGTTTCTAAAACATACGGTTTTTGGTCGGCTTCGTCTAATAATTGAAGTGCTTCATCCCACGAATTGATATCGGTTTTATCAAATAACGCAATAGCGCTAAGGGTAATAATTTCCTTTTGATTCTGATCGCCTCTTACTCCCCAACCGTAATCGTGTTTGTCCTTTTTTTTGTAATCAGGATCTTTGGTCAAATCTGTATACGTCATCCAGTAACGTTTACATTTTTTGATATGTTTTTTTAAAGCTTCAATATTGCCTTTCGATTTTTCTTGAAGCAAAGGCAAAAGCAGCTTTATATTTTTAGATTTTATAATGTTGTCATATTCTTCAATAACCTCATCGGAATTTTTAGTTTTGGCCGATTTTGGTTTTGAATCAACATCAACTTCTCCAGTTTCTGAATATCCTTTTTTAACTTTTTCTGCCACTATTTTTTCTGCCATTTTCAGACATTCTTCATCCGAAGCAAAGCTTTTGGTTTGTGTTGTTCCAGATGTTCCGTTTTTTCCATAAGTGACAGTATAATTGACTCCTGTTACTTCAATTTCCCAGAATTTATCTGAATTTCCATCAATGTATTTGAGACTTTTTTTCATTTTGCTAAAGTGTAAAACAAGTATTATTATTGGCTTTTATTTTGAAGCGGTAAAGTAAGAATTTTAAAACAATTTTATCTTAAAAGAATATCTTTAAAGTGTTAAAAAATCTCTAGAATTAAAAATACTATTTGATTGTAAAAAAATACCCCACCAATTGGTATTGGCAGGGTTTGGGTTTTTATTGGTTTACTTTTAGACTGGCGCAAGCTTTATGAATTTGCTTGTCTGAAAACGGAGCTAAAGTTTCTGCCAGATTTCTGCTTGTTCGTAAACAGCTTAGCATTTTTTGCCTTAATAAAATATCATCGCCAAATTCTGTATGCATGAGGAGCTCGAAGATTTCCTGCAAATACATTGGTTGCTCTTTGTAATCTCCATCGAACATTTCGTCTGAAAGGAAATTAAGTACGGATGGCACTACATCTCGATGTGTTGGTTTTTGATTTTCTTTTAGCATAATCGAAAATTATTAGACACACGAAACCCTCGCTTTAGATGTGCTAAAATACCCGAATAGGATAGATTTACCATTGTTTCCGCAGGTACATCATGGCGAGGGAATCGCTTATGTTAACTTATAAAAGTTTTTAGGATGATATCCTAGGTATTTTAGCAAAGCAAAGATATTCTTTTATTTTAAAAAGAAAGAAAAAACTTACTTTATTATTTTTTATCAGATTAAAAGCAAAGATAAAATTTATTCACTGTAGTATAATTAACCGTATTCTGATTAGGATATAGAGTAATCTCTATAAATATCTACCTATTGTTTTCAACATGAATTCCAGAGACTAAAAAACATAATTACTCTTTTACGAATTTTGAATGATGTATTTCACTATCATTTAAAACTACAGTTTCGATTTTGCCTTTTTTATTTTTAATAAGGATAAAATATTTACTATTCATAAAGGATATAAATTTACCTTTAGCACGGGCGCCATTATTAAAAGTAATTTCGACATCAGTTTTATAATTTTTTAATAACTCATTAGCATTCCTTTCACCTTTTTTCATAAAAACAAACGAACTAAGAGAATAAACAAGTATTGTAAAGAAAATTAAAAAATTATTCTTCTTTATTTCAACAATTGGAATTTTTCCCTTGTCGTAAAAATATCTAAGAATTATTACAATTAATAGAATCAAAAAAAAAATCCAGATTACTATTTTCCCATCATCAAGAATTTGTGCCGATATACTGGCAACTGACAAACTGACCATAAAGACGACTGGAAGTAATTCCAGTTCTTCTCTATTATCTTCAAATATCCTAAAAATCAATCCAACAAAACAAACCATTACTATTAATGCAATATACCAAGTCGTTGTAAGGTATTTTTCAAATGGCATATCAATGAACGAATTATCAATATTTAAGACATTGAAATAGTATGACCAATATACCCACGCCAGTTCAAATAGAAGGATACTGCCAATAGTTAAAGCTGTTGCTAGATCAGTAATAATTCTAAACTTATTATCATTAGCTTCGCCTATATTTTTAGATAATCCATCACTCATTGCTTACCATTAATTGCGTTAAACTCATCAAGAAAATCTTCATAGACTTCACGGATTTTATATGTTTCATACTCTAAATATTCTAATCTTTCTTTATCAGTTTTAATTTTCTTAAATTTCGAATCAGTTTTAGCATCTCTTGCTAAATCACCCACCTGGCTTTCTTCTTCAAGTTTCGCATTAATAAATTGTAATAGTGTCATTAGTTTATTATTTTATGGTTAAATAGAAATAATTAAAATAGGATATTATTCTTTTTCGTCAGGATGACGTGATTGATAAAACTCAGCATCTAAATCCCTAACTAAATCTTTCATTAATTTTACTAGCTTGGGCTGAGACTCATCTTCAAATGAACCAACATTATAAGTGTAAAAATTAATTTGTATGCTAGTTATAAAATCTAAATAATCTTTTTTTGATATTACAAGATTAAAGCTAAGGATATTTAGGACTTCGTTTGGAAAAATAGCTGGCGTATCTTTAGTTGATATTTTATAACCATCATTAAATTTATATGTTGTCAGATATGAGTCTTTACATTTAATAAGAGCTGACTTAAAATCTTTAATATTACAGGAAATTCTATATTTTTCAGCAACAAAAGTCCCAATGTTTGATGCATGCACTTCTATATTAAAATTAAAAGAGTCTTTATTTATACCCTCTTCTAAAGTAATTGTTGACTTCTCGATAATAACTTTACTACCATTAGCTCTAAAATATGAATCTCTAACTTCATACTCTTCCATCGGAACAGATTTAAAATTAAATCGACGATAGTATTTATTATCAAAACTATTTATATGTGGAGTATTTAAAGATTTTGGAATTTTTACAACATAAATAGTTCTATTTATATCATTATCAAAACGCACGGGAATAATTAGTATGTCATGAATCCTTTGCTGTATATTAGATGTAATTTTATTTTCGAGCCATTCTTTGTTATACTTGTTGCCATCAACAAATGACAAGTCCGTTGCAACGTGATTATCTTCATTAATACCATAAAAAATTAGACCTCCATCTGAATTTGCAAATGCGCTAACATCTTTTGATATCTCTTTTCCATCTCCAGAAGATAATGATCGAGCATCTTTAAAATCAATATTGATTGATTCCTCTGTTCTTGAAGATATTATATTCAATATATCTTGTTGTGTGAATTCTGTTTTATCTAATAAGTTTGACATCTAAGATTTTATATAATAATAATAATAATAATAAGTCATAAATGTAAGATTTTATTTGTATCAAAAAATACACATGCTTTCTTACATATACTTTACACTACTTCTCAGTTTCATCAAATATATACAAAATAAAAAGCCTTCAAACCAAGTACAAACACCTGATTTAAAAGCCAACAAATAAATACCCAACAGGTTTTGGAAACCTGTTAGGAAACGAAACTAAATCCCAAAAAAGCTCTTAGCATTTCTAGTCGTTTCCTCCGCAACTTTATCCAAAGCAATTCCTTTAAACTGTGCGATTGTTCCCGCTACATATGGCAGAAAAGAGGGTTCGCATCGTCGTTCATGGTATTTCTTCAAAAGGCTGTTCGGGACGTTTTTAGGAAGCATAAACGGCGCATCGGTTTCAATCATCATTCGGTCGAGCGGTACGTACTGAATGACTTCTTTTAAATGACTGAAACGTTTGGCATCTGAAATTGCTCCCGTAAAACCCAGATAAAATCCGTTATCGAGATAGGTTTTGGCTTCTTGCAGACTTCCTGTAAAACAATGCACAACGCCTTTTGGCAGTTTCGGCAAATAGTCTTTTGTGATATTCATAAAAGAAATAAAAGCGGCTCTTTCGTGCAAAAACAAAGGTTTCCGTACTTCGATCGCCAATTCTAACTGAGCTCTGTAACATTCTTCCTGTTTGTTTCGGGGCGAAAAATCACGATCAAAATCGAGTCCGCATTCGCCAACGGAAATTACGTGTTTCTGCTGTAATAAATTCTTGAGTTTCGAAATGCTCTGCGCATCAAAACTCTTCGCATCATGCGGGTGAATTCCTGCCGTCGCGTATAACACGCCTCGGTATTGTTGCGCAATCTTTGCGGATTCTTCGCTATTTCGTACGCTTGTGCCTGTGAGTATAATTTGCGATATATCGGCGTCAAGCGCGTCTTGTACGACATCGTCTATGTCGTTTTGGAATTGTTTATTGGTTAGGTTGATTCCTATGTCTATATATGTTTTCATTTTTTTGTTTTTTGCCACTAAGGCACTAAGACACAAAGTTTTTTCTATTCTTTGTGTTGGTTATTATTTTATTAATCTCGAAATCCCGATAGCTATCGGGAGCTGAGTCGCAAAGTTTTTTTGCTTAAAATTTGTCATTTCGAGGTAAGGAGAAATCACACTAGAAACTCCTCACAGTTGTTCCTAATTTGTCGAATCCCACGTGTGATTTTTCCTTCGTCGAAATGACATAAAATGAGGAAAATGATTGTGTCGAGAAAATCTCGCAAAGTCGCTGAGTCGCAAAGTTTTTTATTTTTCTTAGCTTTTTAATTATTTAAAACTTTACTATTTAAGCGTTCGCAGAATTTTTTCAAATCTGTTTTTAAAATATATCCTAAATCAATACTTTCAATGAAATTGTCGTTAGTATTACAAGGTTCTTCCGAAAATCCAATCTCTATTATATTTTTTAATGGGTAGTCAAACTTATCAATCAATAAAACCATGAATAGTTTTTTGCCTTGAGGACTCCAAACAGAAACAAACTCAATTATTTCAGCAAAATACCATTCGATACCTTGATCACTAAAACCAATCTTTTTCCATCCATTTTCTTCCAATGCCTCAATTAATGCAGTAATTCTCTTATCGTCTATTGATGCCATTTGTTTTAGGGGTTTTAATTATTATTTTTCATTTTCCTGTAAGGAGAAATATCCGAAAGTAGCTCCGCAACGTATTTCAAATCTTTGTAGAGTTTCTCGTGGAGATTCTTCCTTCGTCAGAATGACAAAAAATAGAGAAACCCTTGTGTCTTTCTTACTCTGTTACTTTAAACCTCGTAAACCACAAAAAATGAGAATACGTTACGTTAGACGCACTGCAGTGCACCTCTACACTGAAAACCGCGATTGCGACTGAAAACTCTAAACAAAACAAAACAAAACAAAACAAAACCCGTTCCTACACTGAAAACTGAGACTGCGACTGAATACTAAACTGATCACTAAAAACCTGACCACTGAATACTAATCTTCTCTACTCCCATCATCTGCCATTCTCACTAATTTCGGTGTAAACTTGGCTACAGCATCCACTAAATCTTGTTGTGCTTCCATCACTTGATTGATATCTTTATACGCCATTGGAGCTTCGTCTAGTCCGGCACCGATAAGCGTAACGCCATGATCTCTCAGGATGGATTTCATCTCGGTTTGTGTAATGTTTTTTATGGCTTGTGTTCTGCTCATTTGTCTTCCTGCTCCATGCGAAGCGGAGTTTATTGCATTTTCTTGGCCTTTTCCTCTCACCAAAAATCCTGGCGCGGTCATACTTCCCGGAATAATTCCCATAACGCCTTTTCCGGCTGGGGTTGCTCCTTTTCTATGGACGATTACTTCTTCGCCGTTCCAGATTTCTTTCCAGGCAAAATTATGGTGATTTTCGACTTTGGCTAAAATTGTTGCACCCAAAGCTCTTTCCATTTTGTTATGGATAATCTCGTGACAAGCCGAAGCGTAATCCCCAGCCAAATTCATCGCCAGCCAATATTCCTGACCTAATTGCGAATTCATATCCAAATAAGCCAAATTTCTCGCCACTTCTGGAAGTTTGCATTCGTCTTTGGCAATTTTGGTATAATGTCCTGCGATTGTTGCGCCCATTCCGCGTGAACCGGAATGCGTCAATAAAGCCACATATTTTCCTTTTGGAATATTCAAAACGGCATCGTCTTTGGCAAATTCCATTATTCCGAATTCCACAAAGTGATTTCCACCACCCGACGATCCTAATTGCGACCAGGCTTTATCTTTCAGGTTCTTCACAAACGGATTCATATTGAAAGTCTCATTCTCCAAAACCGCATGATCTGATTTGTACTGACCGTGAAATCCGTGACCTGCTCCAAAAATAGAATTTGCAATTAATTCTCTTTTGAATTTAGCTTCGTTTTCAAAGTAAAAATCTTCCGGAATATCGTAAACCGACAAAGCCATTCTACAACCAATATCAACTCCAACACCATACGGAATAATAGCATTTTTAGTGGCTAAAACACCACCAATCGGCAATCCGTAACCTTGATGCGCATCTGGCATTAAAGCGCCTGCAACTGTAACAGGAAGTCTCATAGCAACTTCCATTTGTTTTCTGGCTCCGTCTTCAATATGCTCCAATCCGTAAGCCGAATACGCATTCGGGTTTTGATTTAAAGCGATAAAATCTTCTGGTTTTTCATTTGATTTTTCGATTAAAGCAACAGCCAATTTGCTGAATATTTTATCGTCGATATAATTTTCTGGAGTTTCTAAGACGTTTTTAAAATTTGTGATCATTTCGTCACGTTTTAATCCGTGTCTTTTGCTGTTTATTTTTAAGGCTATTCCGATTATTTTCCCTTCTGGAAATCCTAATTCTAATATATCTGTACCGTTTATTTGTGTTTTCATTTTTGTTTTATTTTGATAGTGCAAAGGTTGTTTTTTACTGCGCAGTTATTTTGCGTAGATAAATTAAAGCCTTAAAAGTTCATTTTTTAAATATTCCCTCAAATTGTTTCCAAACATTATAATATCAGCACCCCAAGCAGAAATAACGGGTGAAAGATACTTATCTTCAAAAACCACCAAAACGCGATGATTATGCATTGGAATATATCCTACGATTTTTGAAATATCAAAACCCGCTTCTGTAAGAACCAATTCTGCTATCGATTTATTTTCATTAATTTCTTCGATAATCCATCGTGATTTTTCGTAATCCTCAGGATAATCATAAAAAAAGTTTTCTCTACCATATTCAATATCTGTTTCGTCTTCAGTATTGATTGAAATCAAATGTGTATCTATATTAGAAAAAATCAATAACATTTCTTTGTATTCCCAAGGAAAATCAAATCCAAACAATGTTTGCAATTCATCTATTTTCTTTCTACTTATTCCTTTTAAAAATTTAGCATTTGATTGCACTTGAAATCCCCAAACATCATCTCTGATTTCTATTCTTTTAAACTTTTTTTCAGCTTTGTATTTTATATCTTTAATTGTCAACATATTCCTTTTTTTAAGGTAAAAACCACGAAATCAACGAAATGAATCCGTGGTTTAAATTTAATCTATTAAAAGCTGGGTAACAACCGCTGGGTTCATCGCCCATTGCGCTGTGTACACCTCATCAGCGATTTCATTTTCGGTTATTGTTAAACCTTGAGCTTCCGCTTTTAGTTGTAATAAATTACCAATATTCAATTTGCTGTTCAATTTTGCCAATAGCGCTTGAACCCCTTTGAAATCCAAACCTCCCACAACCTGACCTCCGAAAGTCATTTCTAACCAAACGATTTCTCTTTTGGCTACATCCAACACTCCGAAAACCATTCCTTTGGCAACATTCTGCGTCACACGAACCTGATGATCTACAAACGACGGATCGTATGCAACACCTGTTTTCTCCGAAATTTTCATCGGGTATTTACTGTTCATCCAACCTACAACCAAATTTGGCGTAATACTTCCGTTGCTGTAGGCATTACAAGTAAAAGTTACAAATTTTGCTTTGGCTTTCGCTAATTCGTCGATGTTGATATTGATGTATTCAGCAGTTCCAATTTTATTCGGAATACTTCTGATATCACCACTATGCTGACAACCCGTAGTTGTTAATCTGCTGAAAGAACAAATATCTGAACGATCTTCGTAGGCAATATGACAGCTTAAATCCATATCTAAATGTTGCGCTGGCAAGTCTTTACCCCATTGCATAAACAATCGCACTTCGTTTCCTTCAACTGGGAAACGTGTTCCCATTAAAGCAACTGGCAGATCCTGAACGGTATCGCTTCGATCTCCAATAGAAACTGGCATATTAAACAATTGCGGATCGATATACATTGTTTTATTTGGATTTGAAACCGATGCAAATCGTTTTTTCATCGCCAAAATAGTCAAGTCTTCGATTTGATTTTTCATTGTTTCTAACTGATTATCATCGTACAACTTCAACAATTGATTTGATGCAATTCGTTTGTTTGTTCCGCCCAAAGGTTTCACGCTTCTCTGCATGTTTACATCAAAGTAATTTTGTGCATACATGTTTAATGTAAACACCAATCTTGCAGGAACTTTATCGATAATTTCTTCGAAATGAGCAATTGTTTCATCGGCTCCAAACCAAAGCATATTCGAAAATAATGACCGAGCAAATAATCCTGGACGTTGTTTCAACAATCCGAATGTTTTATCGGCATCAAATTTCAATCTTGACGAATTCACTTTGCTTTGCCAAACATCATACACTTGGTTGTAGAATACATCCATTAAAAAATTCAATTTCTCAAATCCTTTTCTTTTGCTGTATTCTGCCAAACGCAACGCTCGGATAAAGCGAACCCACATTCCTCTTTTTGGATGCATGATTTCGCACATTGTTTCTACATCCAAATTCATGTTGTTCAACCAATTGGCAACCATTAAACATTCTTTTCTTGAATATTTTAGTTTCAAATCTTTTTTAGAAGCAATTCTGGACTGAACGCTTGTATCTAACGAATTATGAAAATGCTGACCATTTTTAGTCGCTCTTTTTATAATCGTTTTTGGTTCGATAATTTGCAGCATTCCGGTATTTTTATACCATAAATAACGTAAAATATCGGTTGGTGTTTTCAAAAATTGAGAAGCCAATTCTTCATTACCGCTTTCAATCAAAAGATCGATCACCAGCATTAAAGTTTCCTTCATTGCGATTTCAGTTTTCGGCAAAGCCAAATATTTCATAGCCAATTTTAAACTATCAACTTGCGTAGCATCTAAAGCCGTTTTTGATTGCAATAACGAAATATAGAAATTCTCTAAATCTTTTTCATTCCATAATTCAATGACTTTCAATTTGCTTCCTTGTCCGGTTTTTTCCAGTTTTCCAAATTCAAATGGAGTACCGCAAAACGGACATCCGTTATATCTTTCTAATGGAAAAGTATTAGACGGAATTATATGTCCACATTGTAAAGCTGTTCCGTTTTTAGTTTGGAAAATATTTCCGAAAAACGTGATAATATGATCCAAAACAGATTCATTTGTTGGCACATTCCATTCTTTCACCAATGGTGTCCAGTTTTTATCAGTTCCTAAAACTTCTCTCAGCACTTCTAAAACCTCAATTTTATAATTTGGGCTGACATTATTTAAAGCGTGCAGTAACGACTCAGAAAACGTATATCCCAATTTTGAAACATTGGCCACTAAAACCGATGTTGTTCCTGATAAATTCTTGTTATCATTCACAATCATTTCTGATGAAATGAAAATAGCATTCTGACGCAAACTGATTTTTAATAATTCTTTTGTTTTCATTTTTTTTAATTTTTAAAATTTAGATAATGGTGCTTCTAAGTTCTACCTAAAAGATTTTTGAAGTAAGAAGCACTTGACCTGAAATTAGAGTGTAATGAATTAGCTGATTCAAATACCTTTTTGCGGGTTTCCCCAAGAAGTAAGCTAATTTTGACCCTCGTTTTTTTTATTAATGATGATTTTGAAACTGTGTTCGGACTCGAACCGAAAGTAACCGTTGTCTTAAGTAAGTTCAATTGACCATTAATAGTGAAGCAGGTGGGATTCGAACCCACGACCCGGACATTAGAAGTGTACGAAGTAAGTTTGGATTGACCTTTTAAGGATAATTTCAAAACTACCTGCTCTAACCGCTGAGCTACTGCTTCATTATGATTGAATAAAAAGGTAATGGTATATGTAATACGTGGAAAGTGTTTCGAAGTAACTTAAACTTGACCTGTTTTATTCAATTTTTTATTTGTATGAACGTTTGTTTTTATTTCTTGAACAAAGATTTCTAAACTAGTGCGCAATTATTCTGCGTAGTAAATTTTTATTTTATTTTAAAGAAATACAGTTTGTTTTATTTATTGAACAAAGATTTCTAAACTAGTGCGCAATTATTTTGCGCAGTAAAAAAAGAATTTTAAATTTGAGTGAAAATATTGACCATGCAACATGGTAAAAGTCCCAGAGGGACGGGATATTTGTAGAACTTGAATTAGAACAAAACCGCATAAGTCCCAGAGGACGGCATATTTATAGAGTTTGAATTAAAAGAAAAGCACATAAGTCCCAGAGGGACGACATATTTATAGCTATTTTATAATCGCTAGTAAAGAGCCCCAGCGGGGCGACATATTAATTAATGAAGCCAGAACTAAAGTGTCGCTCCGCTGGAGCTTTACAATTGGGTTTTGTAAAATTGGCTATAAATATTATGCTCCGATGGAGCTTTACAATTGGGACTTATAAATTAGCTATAAATATTATCCTCGCTGGAGCTTTAAAATTGGTCTTATAAATTAGCTATAAATATTATGCTCCGCTGGAGCTTTAAAATTGGTCTTATAAATTGGCTATAAATATTTCGCTCCGCTGGAGCTTATGATTGGCTCTTATAAATTGGTTATAAATATTTCGTTCATCTAGACCTTCTAATCAGATTTAAATAAAAAACAATATGAATTTAGAAAAAATTTATTCTGAATTACTTTTGAATATTGGCTTTACAGCGAATGAAATTCAACAAAACTGGAATATTTTAGAAAAAGCATATTCCAAGAAATCAAGATACTATCACAATCTGACGCATTTAAAAGAAATGATTCAGAGTTTTGAGCTATATCGCGATCGACTTCAAAATCCAGATGAAATTTTATTTTCTATTTTTTATCATGATATTGTTTATTCGGCTTCGAAAAAAGATAATGAATTGAAAAGTGCTGAGTTTGCTTTGTCGATTTTATCTGAAAATCATACAATAAATAAACAATTGGTTTTTGATGCTATCTGTGCGACGCAACTCCATTCGCATAATCCAAATGAAGATATTAACTGGTTAATCGATTTTGATTTGAAAATCCTAGCCAAAGACTGGGATGATTATAAAGTCTATTTTGAACAAATTAGAAAAGAATATCGCATTTATCCTGATTTTCTATACAAACCTGGACGCGCCAAAGCGTTGAAACATTTTCTGGAATATGAATTTATTTTTCAAACAGATGAATTTAGAAATTTATATGAAGAGAAAGCGAGACGAAATATTGAGAAAGA
>NZ_CAMLIX010000001.1 GCF_946479975.1 uncultured Flavobacterium sp. | reverse complement strand
AGTTTGCAGGAGAATCCATGGTATAATCATCTGCATAAAACCCGAACGCTGAAAGTGGCTTACCTGGAAGCAGTAATTTATAATCGTCTGTAAGAACTAAAGGTTTGGTTGTATATTTTATAGTTGCAGATACACCGCCTGTTCCTGTTGCAGTAAAACTTCCGTCAGCATCGTTATAAGTGAAATTTGACAATTTCTGTCCTCCTACTTCAACTGCAGGACTTACAACAATTCCCGTTGGAGTATACCCTATTCCCATATCATAACTTACCGAGTAGCCGTTTTCAATAGAATTAGATTCTGCAAAACGCGTTGCTGCTGTAAAAGAGAAATCAAATACGTGAGTAGTACTGCCATCATTAGTTTCAAGTAATCTAAAAAGAGGTCTTTGTTCTCCTCCAATAACATTTTGTTCCATTACAAGATTTTTAGACAAATCTGTCCAATCTGCGGCAGTTGCTTTTACAAAACGTAATTCATGATTGTTACGATTCGTCTTAAAAATGATCTCGCCATTTTCTTGTCCGTAGTACAAAAATTGGAAATCCCCTAGATATCCTTTTGCTCTTAGTGCTGGAATCGGATAGTTATCAGAATCTGACAATAAGTGGATTCTATTTTTGGTAGTGAACGTTAAACTTACTGTACTACCAACCTGAATAGCATATTCACTTTTGTAAATACTTGTATCTGAATCAAAATCTGATGCCATTTCAACAGTTCCATCCTCCGCAAATTTAAACAAATGAGTATAGCCTCCTAAAACCGTATTGTCTGTAAAATAAACTGCTTTCCATCCATATTGAGACGAAAGTAGCGCATCATTCAATGCAGACTTTTGTTTATTTAAACGGCCTGTAGGTGTATCACTAAATAATTGTTCAGCATCTGTATTGTTACAGGCGATCAATTGCAGCATTAAAACTGCTGCCAATAAGTATTTAAATATTTTTTTCATTTTCATAACGCTTATTAGTTTATTACAGATGTTGTGTTCTTTTCTGCTTCATCTCTTAAAGCATAAAAATCCATATTGAATGCTTCTTTAAAATATTTCACCACAATAGCTTCCTTTGCTTTTAGTGCCTGAAGAGCAAAAGGACTTTCGATACCTGCCAAAAATGCCGCATATTCTGCTTTTGAATAAATCAAAATCATTGATGCTGTTTCTGCAAAATCTTCATTAATATTAGATCTTGCATAACTTGTAATAAATCCTAACTCGTTTGATTCTGGGATTTCATAGTTGTACCAATCGGCAGTATAACCTCCTGGTGTCAATGTTTTCCAAGTTTTTTCATCAAAAGGTTTGTTTTGATTTAAAATGTGAATGTATTCGTGCTGTATTGTATGAATAAACTCTGACACATTTTCTCGATCTGATTGATCGATATAATCTGTTTCAAACAAAGTAACTCGCTGACCTCCTTCGGCTAAACCTAATGTTCTAGTTCCAACACTATTTAAATTCACACCTCCTACCAATACAATTTCTCTCGGAGCTATTTTTTTTACGAAATCTGGCCCTCCAATTGCTGCGTAACTTTTAAGCCAGATCGTCTGGACAATTTCTAGTGCAGGTTTAACTTTATTAACTTCAGGCGGGAATAAATAACGACTATTATCTACCGTATTTTGATTCCATTTGTATTGTACATTAATATTATATGGGTTTAAATAAGCAACATCAATCCAATTATCTAAACTTGTTTTTACCGGCTGTGTAAAATCTAATTGACTTTCTCCTGGAAGTTCATCGCTCCCGCATGAAAATAGCGCTACTGAAACTAGTGCTAAAACTGCAATTTTATTATATTTTAATAATTTCATAATTTTCAATTTTAAGATTATCTAGGATTTAGTTCTAAACCAGTACTTGAAGCATGCAATGGAATTTGCAGTGCTCTTCGGTTGTCGTCTTTCGCCAATATATTAGCGGCTTTGTTTGATGTCTCATGTTTTACTACAATGTTAAAACGTTTAACATCAAACCATCTAAGTCCTTCGTGTATAAAATCTCTTCTTTTTGTTTCTGCAATAGCTTTTATATAAGATGTTTGTACTGCCGTCATATTGTAGAACGGAGTATATTCGTCTGCAATAACAGGAAATTTGGCTACTACTCTTGCTTCAGTTAATTTATCTGTTGCTGGATTATATGTTGGAGTTCTTGTTGCTAAAAAGTATTCTAGCTCGGCAGTAGCCTTAGCGATTTCTCCTTTCATAACATGTGCTTCAATTCTGTTTAAGAAAAATTCATCGTTACTTAATAATACTTCGGCAACATACGGATCTCCAATTGCAGCTGTCACATTAGAATATTTAAAGTATTCATAGAATTTAGGAAGAAACAATGTGATACTTCCATTTGATGAATAGAAGTTATAATAATATGCTTTTCCAAAAAGATTTGTGCTTGTTCCAAAAATATCTGGACGGCGTAAACCTGATAAATTATAACGATTTAAATAATACAATCTACTAACAATCGTATTTGCTGAAACAATTAATAAGTTGGTTTCTACATCACTTGCGCCATATCTTAATTGCTGATCTTCTACACTTAATGGTTCATAAGTAGAAAAATCTCTCAATCCTGATGGTGTAGATCCTAAATCATCAGATAATGCTATAACTTTATCCCAGTTTCCTTTTACTAAATAAAATCTGCTGGCAAAGGCTTTTGAAGCTGCAACATTAAAGTGAAATCTTGGTTCTTTGTAATCGTTTGTTACATATTTTAAACCTTCTTCAATATCTTTTTCAATAAAAGCAAAAACTTCAGCAACTGTATTTCTTTTGTATTTTGTTATTAAATCAGTTTCTGGTTTTGTTACATAAGGAATTCCTAAATCAGTATCAGCCGTTGCTGGATTATAGCGTTTTGCCCAGAATGAAACCAACATAAAGTGAGAATAAGCTCTAGCCATTAACGCTTCTCCTTTTTGCGGATTCAAACTTGCAGAATTACCTAATTCATCAATAGCTTCCAATGCCTTATTTGCATGCGCAATTGCTCTATAACATGCGTCCCAATAATAAGCTTGAGTATCTATATCTGTTGCTTCTGTGTTTATTTCCCAATTGTAGTTTTGTTCGTTTTTAAGTAATGTTGTTGGTAATCCACTATCAAAAGCGTTATCAGACATAGTTTCTGCAATCTCAAAATAACTCATTTGAGGATAAGCTTCTACCAATAATTCTTTTATCTTTTCTGGCGTATCAATTTCTGTTCTATTATCTGGTTTTTCTGATAAGAAATCATCGCAACTAGTAATACAAACAAGTATTAATAGAGATAATGCTATTTTTAAGTTTTTCATAATTTGACTATTATAATGAAAGGTTTAAAGTAAATGTGTATTGAGATGTTATCGGCAAAGCAACTCCTCCCGAATTACGAAACTCAGGATCTTGTCCGTTTAATCTTTTATCAGAATAAATCAGCCACGGATTTACTGCAGAACCTTTTAATGTAAAAGTGCTTACCCCAAGTTTTCTCTTAAAATCACGAGGAAATTCCCAGCTCAATGAGATATTTTTCAGTCTTACAAAATCTCCATCTGCGATACGCACATCCGAATAATTATACGTATTATAAGCTCTAGCCAATATACGCTCACCACCATAGTTAGCATTTAAACGTTTGTCTGCAATCACAGGTACATTTGTAAAGTTTTCATCTCCAGGATTAATCCAACGGTTTGTAAAATCTTTCGTGAAAACTGTTAAGTCATCGTAAGTACTATCATACGCAGGATTTAAACGAACTTTGTTTCCTCCTGAACCTACGATAAAAACATATAAAGACCAATTTTTATAGGTAAATGTATTTGCTAAACCAATTGATTTGTTAGGTTCTATTGATCCTTCGTATTTTAAATATTTTGTAACATTTAAATTGTCCTGAAAATTTGCATCGGTTATATTATCTTCTGCTCCATCTTGTAATATAAATGTTGGAAGCCCTTGATTGTTTAAACCTGTAAATTGATATGAATACAATGAATTTCTAGGGTGTCCTACCGTATTTCCTCCATTTGCATCAATTAAATCAAATGCTGTTGGAGTGTTTTGCAGTTTTGTAATTTCTTGATGGTAAACAGAAAAATTAAGTGTTGTAGACCATTTGAAATCGCCACTATCAAAGTTTTTAGTTGTAAATCCAACTTCCAATCCTTTGGTTTCCATATCTGCATTATTACCTTGTCTTATTCTTTGACCGCCAATTCCAGATGTAATTACATAATCAACCAAATCAAATGCTTTACGACGGTAAATATCTGTTGTCAATTGAATTCTGTTATTAAACATTCCTAAATCAACTCCAATATTAGTTTCAAATTGTTTTTCCCAAGTTAAGTCTCCGTTTTGCAATTCGTCAATTCTAATACCAGATTCTCTGTCATCAAGTCCGAAACGGTCTGTAATAGCACTCTTGTAAATTGCTAAAGAATTTGTTGCTGGTCCTGCTGTAGCAGTTAAACCATATGATGCTCTTAAAGCTAAAGTGTTTACAGATTGTATATCTTTCATGAAGCTTTCTTCGGCTACGTTCCACTTCCCACTAAAAGTATAAGTTGGCAGCCATCTTGATGAATCGCTATTACCTTGTCTATTAGATCCATCATAACGTCCTGTAACAGAAGCTGTATAACGACGATCATAAGTATAACCTACTTTACCAAAGAAACCTACTGTTCTTTCTTTTTCTTCATTAAAACCATAATACGAATCACCAGCATTTATTATTTTTTCAATAATTCTTGGGTCTGTAAAAGGAGTTAATCCTCTATCGTATTGTAAACCAGCAGCAGTAAATTGATCACTAGTTCTGTCTACAACTCTCATTTCAGTTCCAAATAAACCTTCTACTTCATGTTTATCGCTAAATACATTTCTGTAACTTACACTATTTCTTAAATTGTAAGAAGTCATATCGTTTGTAAACTTTCTTAAGAATCCACCATTTGGAAGTACAGATTCTTTTGGTGCTGTCAAATCATTTGGGTCTTGGTATAAAAAGATATTTTGATCTCTCACTAATGTATTTACTCCATCTTCACCAAGTGCTGTTCCAGCTTTATAAGCTCCAACAACGTTTGAGCCTTCTAGAATTTTGTGCTCACGGTTTGTGTTTGCATAACGTGCAGAACCAGTTAAGTTGTAAGTTAAGTGTGGATTAATCTTGTAATCTAAATCCATTTGAAAACGAATATCTTTAACTTCAATTTCTATAAAATTGTTCGCTAATTCGTTTACAATGTTCATTTTTGCCCAGTTATTTCTGTAATACTCTAGATTACCATTTTCATCATAAGGACGCAAAGTTCTACTTGTATTTAATACATAGCTAAATGGATTAATATCAAAATCACGAGTTACCTTACCAAAAACAACATCTTTTTCACTTTCGTAAGTTCCAGGAGCACCTTGATCTCTAACAGATGCTAAAGTTGATAGAGTAATATTTAATTTATCATTTACATAAAAAGTTCCTTTTATGTTACTTGATATTTGTTTTACATCATCAGCAATAGTCCATCCTGGATCCGTATAATAACCTAATGAAGCGTAGAACGTATTGTTTTTTCCTCCCCCAGAAAAACTCAAAGAGTGATTTTGTGTAATAGAAGGTCTAAATAAAACACTAAACCAATCTGTATTTGCTTGTTCATATTTTTTCAAAAAATTATTACGGCTTACTGGATCATTGTTTACTAAATAAGTTCCAGTTTCTGGATTATAAGTATTTATAGCTCTTCCTAAAATATTGTAAGCACCGCCATATCTTCCATTTACTGTTGATGGCAAATCTAGATAACCTTTAGCTTCCATTTCTTTAAAAATACTCATTGATTCCTGAGAATTTAAAATATCAAATTGGCTGTAATTAGGTACTGTTCTTACAGTTTGCTCTAATCCGTAACTAATTTTTAATGGAGCATCTCTACGTCCTTGCTTCGTTGTTACAACCACAACTCCATTCAATGATCTTGAACCATAGATTGAAGTAGCAGATGCATCTTTAAGAATTTCAATACTTTGAATATCGTTTGCACTTAATCCAGCTACAGATGAACTTAATAATGTTTCAGAGTTTCCTGATGCTAAATCTGCAAATGACATATTAATAATATCCTCTTGAACAACACCATCAATAACCCATAAAGGTTTTGTATCTCCAAAAATAGAAGAAGATCCACGAACTGTAATTTTAGGAGCTGTACCAAATGTACCTGTAACGTTTTGCACAGTAACACCCGCAGCTTTTCCTTCAATCATTCTACTTACATCGACAACTCCATCTACTTTTAACTCTGTTCCAGAAATTTTACTAATTGCTCCTGTAAAAGTTCTTTTTGAAGTTTTTTCGTATCCAGTTGTAATTACAACTTCTTTAAGATTTTGACCAGCTTCAGTTAAAACTACAGTTGGTGTAATGTTATCTATACCAATTTCTCTAGATTCCATACCAACATAAGAAATTACCAAACGGTTTACGTTAGCGGGCATTTCGATCACGAAATTTCCGTCAAAATCAGTTAAGACTGCCGTTTTAGTTCCTTTAGCCATAACAGTAGCACCCGGAAGCGGACTGCCAGTTTGATCTGTAACTTTTCCTTTAATAATTGGTCCAAAAGTCAAAAGTTCAAATAACGAATCATGGTTATTTACGTTTGAAAATCCTCCAACTGCATTTTTTTGAAGTACAATTTGATTGCTTACTTCTGAAAAAGTTATATTAAATGGTACCAATATTCTGCTTAGAATACTAGCTAAAGTTTCTTGGTTTGCTTCTATACTAACCTTCTGTGTAAGTTGAGGTAGTCTAGAATTATAAGAAAATTTTACATGAGCAGATTTTTCGATTTTAGATAAAGCATTGTCTAAAGTTAGATTTTCGACTGTAATTGTAACTTTAGTATCTAGTTTTTTCTGCCCATTTACATTATTTGCCATCGTAACACTTGAAAATATAAGTGCTAACACAAATTGAAACAGCGTTATTTTCATGATTTGGTGAAGTAATCGTTGCTTGACAACAGGTTTTTTCATAATTTTGGTTTGTTTTGATTAATACTATTCGAGTGTATTTTAAGAAACATCATAAATTACTCTTTACAGAGAGTGATTTACTACATTTAAGTGTCGAAAATGTTACAGCATGTTCGGCACTTTTTTTATGCATTTACTTTTTACATAGGCAATTATCTCATTATTTTAGTTTTAGACATTCAGTTTAATTTTGGTTTTCTTATTTTTTATTTTAATTCAATTAAAACTCTAGTTACAGCCAGAAGTCGTAATTACAATTTGATTTCCATTCATTTCATAATTTGTGTCGCCGCCAATACTTTTACAGATAATTTTTAGTTTTTCTGCCAAAGGCTGATCGCTCAAAGAAGTGGTTAATCGGCAGTCTTTTAATTTATCATGAGGAAAATCAATATCTACCATATAAGCTTGTTCTATTGTTTCAAGAATCTGAGCGACAGGAATATCGGTAAACTCAAAACTCAATTGCTCAATATGTGTTATGCTACTTACTAAAACCGGATCTTCTGTAATATTTGTAATCTTATTGAAGACAAAATCTTTACGAACAAAACGTACCGCTTGATTAGGAAGTAAAACAATTTCTTCGTTTTCTACAGGTCGTGCTAAATCATTTGATTTTACCCTTACTTTACCGGTGCGAACAAGAACTTCAACATTTTGCTGATCTGGATAAGCTTTTATTCTAAAACTGGTCCCTACTACTCGTGTCACAATTTCGTTAGCGTAAACAAAAAAAGGCTTTTTAGGATTTTTACTAATTTCAAAGAAACCTTCGCCGGATAAATAGACCTTTCTCTCGTTTCCGGTAAAGATTTTAGGGTAACTTAATTTACTATTTGGCAGTAACAGTACAGAACTACCGTCTGATAAGGTTACAATTTGAGATTTTTCTGTGTTGTTGGTTTGCTCAACTAAACCTTCGTTATTTTCTTCAACCAGTTCTTTGTAGGTAACTACATTATCATTTGGCAGAATATCATTTTTAAAAAACCAAGTAGAAAATATCCCTACCAAAATAGCTGCTGCAATACCGCTGATCCAATATCGCTGTACTTTAAGTCTTTTTATTTTTGAAGTTTCTTGAGAAATTGCTTCTCTTTGTTCTATTTTATGCCAAGTTTCCTGCAAAGCTTCGTGAACTTGACTTGAAGACAATCTTGAATCTGGAACTTTCATGGCTAATAGTAAAAGCCTTGCATCTTCGACCAACTTAGCTCGTTGAAGATTTTCTAAAGTCCATTCTTCCCAGCCTTGTTCATCAACTTTAGATAATATCCATAATTGAAAAGATTCATCAGCTAAGAAGTCTTCTATTTGGGTGTAATTATTGCGTTTTTGCATCTTATTATTAAGGTTACAAAAACAAAGAGGACAGTTTTTATATTATATACTCACTTATTTAAGATTTTTTTTTGATTTTTTCTTAAAAAACTACAAAAGCCCTGAGGATATAAGGATTAACAAAGGAATACTTCCCTTCCATTCTTTACGAAGACTCAACAAACCACGATGCAATAAGTTATTTGCAGATTGATAATTTACATCTAATAGGTCAGCGATTTGATCTACGCTTAATCCTTGATGATAACGAAGATACAATGCCTCTTTCTGACGGCCCGGTAAATCATTTAGTAGTTTATTTAAGTATAAAACACGTTCAGCAGTTACTTCATCTTCTACTAAATCATTTTCAATAGAAAAATCAAATAAAAATTCTAAAACATCTGTAGTAGTTGTTTTTTTAAAAACATAATCTCTTTCATGTAGCCGCGCAATTCTTTTTCTAACACTTGAAAGAAGATACGCTTTGACAATTACATTATCCTGTAATGAATTACGGTACAGCCAAATGTCTGCAAAAACATCTTGAATACAGTCTTGTACTTTTTCAGCAAAAGGACAAAGTGAATTGCCGTAGTTAATTAAATCACGATAGTACTTCTCAAAAAGCAAAGAAAATGATTTTTCATCACCATTTTTCAAATTATTCCAAAGAATAAAATCATCTAAGACTTTGTTGTTTAAAATGTGGCTCATAACTTAAAAACTTTGAGATGCAATCAAATCATTTAAAAAGAGAATTGGATTTCTAAATAATAGGATTACTTATTTATAAAATTGGCTTTACAGTAAAAGGAATAATGTTTGTCAGAAAGATTATTTAACATAAATTAAACAAGATTTTTACATAAACAGAACATCTGATTCATACATAAAGAATCAAATTTTAACATTATTTTTTGTTTTTGTGTGATAAATATAGAAAAGCAAATGATAAAAACCCAATTACTCACTAAAAAAGGAAACTTTTTCTAAATTTATCAGTAATTGCCTTATTTTTTTCATTTAATCTTAAATTTACTATAATTTAAATTTTAATTAACTAATGTAATTTCTGAGCTTTTAAAATTGGAGATGCAATTACCGACTTAATAATTCCTACAAAATTCCATACCAAAGTTTCATAATGTGATTCAATTGAAAGAATCAAATTTAATTACAGATCATAAAAAAAGCCCTGCTGAAATATCAACAGGGCTTAAATATATTCTAATTTAGCTTAGAAAGCTACATTCCATCTTGGTAATGTTCCGCTTCCGTCTAAGAAATTTTGTAAAACCTGTCCTTCAACAGCAGTTGGAATTGCTTTTACATCAGCTGTAAATGTTTCATACCAAACTACTTCAAGAGCTGAAATGTTTTCTAATTTCATTTGTGCCGGCCAAGAATACTTTCTTCCGGTTTTTGCAAATTGATGTCCGTTTACAATTTTATCGTAAAGTCCACCATTTTTGCTTTTTAAAGTTCCATCGTTCTGAACAGTTCCTGTAGAACCAACCATGATCAATTCTTTATCTTCTCCTTCAACAGCATAAACAACAAAAATTCCCGCGCTTCCTTCTGGAGCGTTACAAACTTGTTCTAAACTATCTTCAATTTTAAAAGTAAAACTATTGCTTACTTTAAATTTTCCTAAATCTATACTCATATTTTCTTTTGTAACTTCTAAGATACTGAGGTTCTAAGATGCTACGTTTTTTACTATTTATACCTCAGTATTCTGAAATGTAAAAAAGTCTCAACAAGATATTGAGACTTTTTTGAAATTTATTATTTCCAGACTTGAAGATTATCCAAGTACTTCTTTTACTTTTTTACCAATTTCAGCTGGTGAATCAACAACGTGAATTCCGTTGTCTCTCATGATTTGTTTTTTAGCAGCAGCAGTATCATCAGAACCACCAACAATAGCACCTGCGTGACCCATTGTTCTACCAGCAGGAGCAGTTTCTCCAGCGATAAAACCAACAACTGGTTTACGGTTACCATCAGCTCTAACCCATTTAGCAGCATCAGCTTCTAATTGACCTCCAATTTCACCAATCATGATGATAATTTCAGTTTCTGGATCGTTCATTAATAATTCAACAGCCTCTTTAGTTGTAGTTCCAATAATTGGATCTCCACCAATACCAATAGCTGTAGTGATTCCTAAACCTTGTTTTACAACTTGGTCAGCAGCTTCGTAAGTTAAAGTTCCAGATTTAGAAACGATACCAACTGTTCCTTTTTTGAAAACGAAACCTGGCATAATACCAACTTTAGCTTCACCTGGAGTAATTACACCTGGACAGTTTGGACCAATTAATCTTGAATTTCTTTCTTTAACATAATTATTTGCTTTAATCATATCTGCTACAGGAATTCCTTCTGTAATAGCAATAATTACTTTAATTCCAGCATCAGCAGCTTCCATAATTGCATCAGCAGCAAAAGCTGGCGGAACAAAAATGATAGAAGTATCAGCTCCAGCTTGATCAACAGCATCTTTTACTGTATTAAAAACTGGACGGTCTAGATGGCTTGTTCCACCTTTTCCTGGAGTTACACCTCCAACAACATTAGTACCGTACTCAATCATTTGAGAAGCGTGGAAAGTTCCTTCGCTTCCTGTAAATCCCTGAACAATTATTTTGGAATCTTTATTAACTAAAACACTCATGATATATATTTTATGTAGTTTTTAAATTTGTGTTGCAAAAATAAGGTTTTGTAATGTATTTTGCCTCTTTTATTGTCAAAAAAATATTAAGAAAATTGACTCATTTGATAACCTCTGTAAAGTTTGTCATCTTTAATCTGCCAAATTGTGGCAAAATGTGCCAAAAGCATCTCTTCTCGCGGATTTTCAATTGTCTTTACAAAATGAGAATAACGTACTGAAACTAAATCATTTTCGCTTATAATATGGCTGATCCTAACTTTTGAGCGCACATAAGCACGACTCAAATCATTGGCCATTTCAAGTATAGAATTATAATCCATCTCGATAAAACCTTTACTGCTGTTCCATTCCAGTATAACGTCGGGATGCAGGTATGTTTTTAAAATTTCGCTATCGATTAAGGCATCTGACTTATAAAATTTCTGAACAAATTCTTTAATAGACATATTACTTCAATTTATTTAAAATTTCAGGAATCTTCTTAATATTGGCAAGTTGTTTCAATTTTTCTCTAGATTCTTCTATTGGAGTTCCAAAATAGCTTTTTCCTCCTTCAACAGATTTGGTTACACCTGTTTGTCCCATTACAACCGCTTTTGAACCAATTGTAATACCGCTGGTAGTTCCTACCTGCCCCCACATTGTAACTTCATCTTCAATAACTACACAACCTGCAATACCTGTCTGTGATGCAATTAAACATTTCTTACCAATAACAGTATCATGACCAACATGCACTTGATTATCCAGTTTTGTTCCTGCTCCAATGGTTGTATCTCCTGTAACTCCCTTGTCTATTGTACAAAGTGCTCCAATTCCAACATTATCTTCAATCACTACCCTTCCACCAGAAACTAGTTGATCATACCCTTCAGAACGCTTTTTATAATAAAAAGCATCGGCTCCTAAAATGGTTCCAGCATGAATAATTACATTGTCGCCAATTACAGTATGATCGTAAATTGAAACATTCGAATGAATCAAACAGTTTTTACCAATTTTTACGTGGTTACCAACAAAACTATTTGGCTGAATTATAGTTCCCTCTCCTATTTCTGCAGTTGGCGCTATTGCTACATTTGCAAATTGAAAAGGTTTAAAGTGTCTTGTTAGGACATTAAAATCTCTAAATGGATCATCAGAAATTAAAAGTGCTTTGCCTTCTGGACATTCTACTTCTTTGTTTATTAAAACAATAGTCGCAGCCGACTGTAAAGCTTTATCGTAGTATTTTGGATGGTCAACAAAAACAATATCTCCAGGTTCAACGACATGTATTTCGTTCATACCTAAAACTTGAAAGTCTTTGTCACCAATAAATTTGCAGTCAAGCAAATTTGCAATTTCTTGTAAAGAATGACTCTTTGGAAATTTCATATATTATAATTAGAAAATTTTGTCAATTAGAAATGAGTCAATTAGAATATGAATATACAAAATTGTGTTGATTCAAAAATTATCCAATTGACTCATTGTCCAATTATCTTAATTAAAAAATTTCTCAAATTAGAAAATGAGTCAATTAGAATATGAATATACAAAAATTTGCCGATTCATTAATTATCTAACTGACTCATTGTCAAATTTATCTTAATTAAAAAAACTATTCTTTTACACGCTCCATGTAAGAACCTGAAGCTGTATCAATTTTAACTTTATCACCTTCGTTGATGAACAACGGAACGTTTATAGTCGCTCCAGTCTCAACTGTAGCAGATTTTGTTGCGTTTGTTGCAGTATTTCCTTTTACTCCCGGCTCTGCGTAAGTAACTTCAAGAACTACAGAAGATGGCATATCTACTGATAATGGCAAATCTGTTTCAGTATTAACTTGAACCATAACACTTGTTCCTTCTTTTAATAAATCTGGAGCATCCAAAATATTTTTATTCAAAGAAATTTGCTCAAAAGATTCTGTATTCATAAAATGAAACTCATCTCCTTCAGCGTATAAAAACTGATAATTATGCGTTTCAACACGCACATCTTCGATTTTATGTCCTGCAGAAAATGTATTATCTAATATCCTTCCTGTAGTTAAACTTCTCAATTTCGTTCTAACGAAAGCTGGACCTTTTCCAGGTTTTACGTGAAGAAATTCGACGATTTTGTAGATGTCGTGATTAAATTTAATACACAATCCGTTTCTAATATCTGATGTAGATGCCATTTGTTTTTTTTATTTTAGATTTTAGAATGTAGATTTTAGATTTATTAAATATTTAATCTACACTTTTTTAATGTTTTATATTCTCTAGTTTAGAAATCTTAAATCAGAAATCTAAACTCTAAAATTAATAATTCCCTGAGTAACCCTTCATGATTCCACGAGAAGAATTTCTAATGAAATCAAGAATCTCGTCTCTCTCTGGAGTTGCTTCCATTTCTGCTTCAATAATACTTAAAGCTTGAGTTGTATTGTAATTTTTTTGGTATAAAATTCGGTAGATTTCCTGAATTTCTCTAATTTTTTCAGTACTAAATCCTCTTCTTCTTAAACCAACTGAGTTAATTCCAACATAAGACAAAGGTTCTTTTGCTGCTTTTGTAAAAGGAGGAACATCTTTTCTAACCAAAGATCCACCAGAAATCATAGCATGATCTCCAATGTGAATAAACTGGTGAATTGCCGCCAAACCACCAATTACAGCATGATTACCAACAACTACGTGACCTGCCAAAGCAACACCATTAACAATAATAGCGTTATTTCCAATTTCACAATCGTGCGCAATGTGAGCATAAGCCATTACTAAACAATTGTTTCCAAGAACAGTTTGACCAGAAGCAATTGTACCTCTATTTATAGTTACACATTCTCTAATTGTACAATTATCACCGATAATAGCAAGAGAATCTTCACCTCCGAATTTCAAATCTTGTGGCACCGCAGAAATTACAGCTCCTGGAAAAATATTACAATTTTTTCCAATTCGAGCGCCTTCCATAATAGTGACGTTTGAACCAATCCATGTACCATCACCAATAACAACATTATTGTGAATTGTTGTAAATGGCTCTATTACAACGTTTTTAGCGATTTTCGCGCCAGGATGAACATATGCTAATGGTTGATTCATCTGTATGTTTTATATTTTTAATTAAAATATTCTAATTTGGAGCAACAAACCTAAACAATAAATTTGATAATTTATTATTGTTTTCTTGCTATTTGTGCCATTAATTCTGCCTCAGTCACCAATTTACCATTTGCGTAAGCGTTTGCCTGCATATGACAAATTCCTCTTCTGATAGGAGAAATCAACTCACATTTAAAAATTAATGTATCTCCCGGTAATACTTTATGCTTGAACTTAACATTATCAATTTTCATGAAGTATGTCAAATAATTTTCAGGATCTGGAACGGTGCTTAAAACTAAAATACCTCCTGTTTGTGCCATTGCTTCAACAATTAAAACTCCTGGCATAACTGGTGCTTCTGGAAAGTGTCCTACAAAGAAATTCTCGTTCATAGTAACATTTTTCAATCCTACAACGTGACGGTCAGACATTTCGATAATTCTGTCGATCAACAAGAATGGAGGTCTGTGAGGAAGCATTGCCATGATTTTATGAATATCCATCAATGGTTCTTGATTTAAATCATAAGTAGGAACGTGATTTCTCTGCTCTATTTTGATAATTTTTGCCAGTTTTTTTGCAAATTGAGTATTTACAAAGTGACCTGGTTTATTTGCAATAATTTTTCCTTGAATACGAACCCCAATAAGAGATAAGTCTCCAATAACATCAAGTAATTTGTGTCTTGCAGCTTCGTTTGGATAATGTAATGTAAGGTTGTCTAAAACGCCGTTTGGTTTAACAGAAATCTCTTCTTTACCAAATGCTTTCTTTAAATTTTCCATTGTAGATTCAGAAATCTCTTTGTCTACATATACGATTGCATTGTTTAAATCACCACCTTTAATAAGACCGTGCTCCAACAATGACTCTAATTCATGTAAGAAACTAAAAGTTCTAGAACTTGCAATTTCCTGTTTAAAATCTGATAAACTTTTAAGTGTAGCATTTTGAGTTCCTAAAACTTTAGTACCAAAATCTACCATTGTAGTTACCTGATACTCGTCGCTTGGCATTACAAGAATTTCACTTCCCGTTGCTTCATCAGTAAACGAAATTACTTCTTTTACCACATAAACATTACGGCTTGCGTCTTGTTCTTCAATCCCAGCTTTTTCAATAGCTTCAACAAAATATTTTGATGAACCATCCATAATTGGAAGTTCAGAGGCATTCAATTCAATAATGATATTATCCAAATCGCAACCAACTACTGCCGCTAAAACGTGTTCTGGAGTTTGAATTTTCACTCCTAATTTCTCAAGATTTGTACCTCTTTGAGTATTAACAACGTAATTAGCATCAGCTTCAATAACTGGCTGACCTTGCAAATCAACTCTCACAAAAGTGAAACCATTATTAACGGGAGCAGGTTTAAAAGTCATTGTAACTTCTTTTCCAGTGTGTAAACCAACTCCTGTTAGCGAAATTTCATTTTTGATGGTCTTCTGTTTAACCATTATTTCCATTTTTTGGGTTTATTATTTGTTTTTTTAATTCTTCAACTTCAGCCACAATTTTAGGCAGATTCTTAAAATGTACATACGATTTATTAAAATCAGTATATCCAAGTGATGGTGAACCTTGTAAAACTTCATCATCTTTAATGTTTCTTGCAACTCCCGACTGTGCCTGAAGCCTAACATTATTACCTATAACCAAGTGACCTGCAATACCTACCTGTCCGCCAATCATACAATTTTCTCCTATTTTAGTAGAACCCGCAACACCACTTTGAGCAGCAATTACGGTATTTTTTCCAATTTCTACATTATGAGCAATCATAATTTGATTGTCTAGCTTTACTCCTTTTCTAATAATTGTAGAACCTAGAGTTGCTCTGTCAATTGTAGTATTTGCACCAACATCTACATTATCTTCAATAATAACGTTTCCAATTTGTGGCACTTTACTATATTCTCCGTTTTCATTTGGAGCAAAACCAAAACCGTCGGCTCCAATAATTACACCTGAATGAATTGTGCAGTTATTTCCAATTACGGTTTCTGAATAAATCTTAGCACCGGCAAAAATGCATACATCGTCTCCAATAGTTACATTATCACCAATAAAACTGTTTGGATAAATTTTTACGTTATCTCCTAAAACTACGTTTTGCCCCACATAACTAAAGCTTCCTAAATATAAATTTTCTCCATGTTTAGTGCCTTCAGATATAAAAGACTGAGGTTCGATGCCGTTTTTATTTAATTTTACTTGATTATAAAAATGCAAAAGTTTAGAAAATGCGGCATACGCATCTTCTACCTTAATAAGTGTAGTCGTAATATCCTGCTCTGGAATAAAGCTGTCGTTAACAATAGTAACGGTTGCTTTTGTACTATATATATAATTGATATACTTTGGGTTAGCCAAAAAAGTCAACGATCCATCTTCGCCTTCTTCGATCTTGGAAAGCTTAGAAACTTCTGCATTGGGATTCCCAACAACTTCTCCTTCTAAAATTCCTGCTATTTGTTCTGCTGTAAATTTCATCGCGACAAAAATATAAAAAATAGGTTTTAAATGTTAATTTTAGATAAGTTGTTTTGGAAAACAGATATAATATTTTGTTACCAATTTAGATAACGATTTCAAATTCAGCTGGTCAGAAGCTTCAACTACATCCTCAATTGTTTTATCTTTTTTCAAAATACGGATAGGTTCTGCTTCTTTACTGTAGGCTTGATTTTTAATTTTTCCTCTAAAAATAAAATATCCCGCTTCTAATTGACTGATATGATGCTGGATTGCAAACTTTTCTTTTAAAGATTGAGATTCTTCCATTGAAACTTTCTCCGCACTCATTTTAATTTTAAGCAAATCTCTGTTTATGATCATTTTACTTAAAGTACTTAAAACAAAATCATCGTTTCTCTGCCAAGCTTTTAAAGCACTAATGATATCAAAATCATCTAGTTGTGCAAATAAATCTAATTTTTCGGCATCAAAATCTTCAAGTGTTATTTTATTGTGCATGAAATACGAAAGCGGTTCACTGCACGGAAGATCAATTCCTTTTAAGATTAATTCTTTAGCTCTTTTAAGCACTTTCATTAAAATTAATTCGGCAACCAAACTTGTTTTATGCAAATAGGCCTGCCAGTACATTAATCGTCGTGAAAGCAGAAATTTTTCTACAGAATAAATTCCTTTTTCTTCTATAACTAAAACATCGTTTTCAACATTCATCATCTGAATCAATCGCTCAGAATTGACATTTCCTTCTGCAACTCCTGTGTAAAAACTATCGCGTTTTAAATAATCCATTCGATCCATATCTAACTGACTAGAAATCAATTGCAACATGAATTTTCTGTGATACTCCCCTTTAAATACCTGAATCGCCAAACTCAATCTTCCGTCAAATTCTTCATTCAACTGATTCATAAACAATAACGAAATAGATTCGTGATGTACATCTTCAACTATACTTCTTTCCATTGCATGAGAAAATGGGCCATGTCCGATGTCATGAAGCAAAATGGCAATTAAAAGAGCGCATTCTTCTTCATCAGAAATTACAACACCTTTAAAACGAAGCGTATCGATTGCTTTTTTCATCAAATGCATACATCCTAAAGCGTGGTGAAAACGGGTGTGATTCGCTCCTGGATACACCACATAGGACAATCCCATTTGTGAGATTCTACGAAGACGCTGAAAGTAAGGATGTTGAATTAAATCATAAACCAGCTCGTTCGGAATCGTGATAAAACCATATATAGGATCGTTGAATATTTTTAGTTTGTTAATTTGAGTCACTCTTGCGATTTTTTTTAGGTCAACAAATATAAGTAAATAAGTATAAAGACTTTGGAGTTTTTTATTTAAAAGTGAAAGTCGAAATTATAATGATTATCAATAAAATACACTTAAAAATGTTAAAATTCAAAATAAAATCATACTTTAACTTTGGTAATTTTATACTATTTTTAATAGTTTTTAAGTTCTATACTTTTAAATTGCAGTAAAAATAAATTTGTTTTATGGATAAGATAAAAATACTTTGGGTCGATGACGAAATCGATCTTTTAAAGCCCCATATATTGTTTCTAGAAAAAAAGAATTACGAAGTTACTACTTGTAATAATGGTCTCGACGCGATTGCATTATTTGAAGAAGATAATTTTGATATTGTTTTTTTGGATGAAAATATGCCCGGAATGAGCGGTTTGGAAACGCTTTCTGAAATGAAAGAAAAAAAATCGGCTATTCCTATGATTATGATTACTAAGAGCGAGGAAGAATATATAATGGAAGAAGCCATTGGTTCTAAAATCGCCGATTATTTGATCAAGCCAGTTAATCCGAATCAGATTTTGTTGAGTTTAAAGAAAAACTTAGATGATTCAAGATTAATTACAGAAAAAACAACCCTAGATTACCAAAAGGAATTCAGAAAAATTGCAATGGAATTAGCGATGGTTAATTCTTATGAAGATTGGGTTGAATTGTATAAAAAACTCCTTTTTTGGGAATTAAAACTAGAAGACATCAACGATACTGCGATGATCGAAATTCTAGAATCACAAAAAGTAGAAGCCAATTCGCAGTTTGGAAAATATATTGAAAGAAATTATGAAGATTGGTTTGCTCCAAAAGCAGATAAACCCATACAATCTCATACCTTATTTAAAGAATTAGTTGTTCCAGAGCTGAAGAAGAAGGACAAACCGGTTCTTTTTGTTGTAATTGATAATCTTCGCTACGATCAATGGAAATCGTTTGAAACTGTGATTTCAAATTATTATAAATTAGAAAAAGAAGTTCCTTATTTTTCTATTCTTCCAACTGCTACACAATATGCGCGAAATGCTATTTTCTCTGGTTTAATGCCAATTGAAATGGAAAAACAATTTCCTCAATATTGGAAAAATGATGTTGAAGATGGAGGTAAAAACCTTTATGAAGCAGAGTTTTTATCTGCCCAATTAAAACGTCTAGGTTTAAATCTTAAAGAGGATTATTTCAAAATCACCAATTATGCGAGCGGTAAAAAGTTAGCAGAAAACTTTAAAGCGCTAAAAGGAAACGATTTAGTAACTGTAGTTTACAATTTCGTAGATATGCTTTCGCACGCCAAAACAGAAATGGAAGTGGTAAAAGAATTGGCTTCAGATGACAAAGCGTATCGCTCTTTAACTTTAAGCTGGTTTAAAAATTCTCCTTTATTAGAGATTATTCAGCAGGCACAAGTTTTAGGTTTCAAATTGATTTTGACCACAGACCACGGAACAATTAATGTAAAAAATCCGTCGAAAGTTGTGGGAGATAAAAATACAAGTCTAAATTTGCGCTATAAAACAGGACGTAGTTTGACATACGAACAAAAAGATGTTTATGTGGTAAAAGAGCCTAAAACCATTGGTTTACCAGCAATAAATATGAGTAGTTCGTTTATTTTTGCTAAAAATGATTTCTTTTTAGCATACGTAAACAACTATAATCATTATGTGAGTTATTACAAAAACACGTATCAACATGGCGGAATTTCATTAGAAGAAATGATTATTCCGTTCCTTGTTTTTAACCCGAAATAAAAAGTTTTCAGTCGCGGTTTCAGTCCCCCAGTTAAACTGAAAACTGTTACTGCGACTGAGACTAATTAAATAAGTAATTAAAAATGAATATCGTTTTTTCATTAGATCAAATTAAAGAAGTTGCACAGCAGATTATTGCTTCAAATCCTAAAAAAATCATTCTTTTTAATGGAGAAATGGGAGTTGGAAAAACAACGTTAATCAAGCAACTATGCAAAACTTTAGGAGTTGAAGATGCAACTAGCAGTCCAACCTTTTCTTTAGTTAATGAATACCAAACTGCAAACAATCAAACTGTTTACCATTTTGATTTTTATCGTTTAAACAAAGAAACCGAAGCTCTCGATATGGGTGTTGATGATTATTTATATTCTGGAAATTGGTGTTTTATTGAATGGTCCGAAAAAATTGCAAATCTACTTCCTGATGAATATTCTACCATTAATATTGCGTTATTGGAAGATGGGAAAAGAGAATTGGAATTAGTATAAAACTTTATGAAACTTTGCGGATACTTCGTGAAACTTTGCGGTATTTTTCCACAGAGATACACAAAGATTTTCATAAAGATTCACTAAGAAAAATAACAGAAATGAACATCTCAAAAAAAGTAGAAATAATCCCTTTTTCGCCAGATTTAAAAGAGCACATCAAAACTTTGAATATTGCTTGGCTTGAAAAATATTTTAAGGTAGAAGAAAAAGACAAACTAACGCTTTCAAATCCGCAGGAAGAAATTATTGATAAAGGCGGTTTGATTTTCTATGCAAAATATAATGATGAAATTCTTGGGACAGTTTCTTTAATGAAGGTAGATGATTCTACATTCGAATTAAGTAAAATGTCCGTTTCAGATAAAGCGCAAGGTCTTGGAATTGGGAATCAATTGTTAGAATATTGCATTAGTATTGCAAAAGAAAACAATATCAAAACGCTGTTTTTATATTCAAATACCATTTTACTTCCTGCTATTCATTTATATAAGAAATTTGGTTTTACAGAAATCCCTTTAGAATCTGGAATTTACGCTAGAGCCGACATAAAAATGGAGAAAAAAATATCTTAACATTGTGAGTGCAGTATTAGCAGAAATTTTGCACTAATTTTAAATCTTTTTACGTAATTTGTACCTTTAATTTTTTGCACAACCCATGTCAATCACGTTAACTCCATTTACAAAACAACAATTACTGCCACAAGAAGAAAAACTTGAGGTTGGTCGTTTTAAAAGAGAACTTTTTATAGGAATTCCTAAAGAGACAAGTTACCAGGAACGTCGCATTTGCTTAACTCCCGATGCTGTAAATTCACTTACTTACGCAGGACACCGCGTAATGATTGAATCTGGAGCTGGAGAAAGTTCGAGTTATACCGATAAAGAATACGCAGATGCTGGCGCAGAAATCACAAAAGACACAAAAAGAGTTTTCGGCTGTCCGTTTTTACTAAAAGTAGAACCGCCAACTTTAGCCGAAATAAAAATGATAAATCCAGAAACGGTTATCATTTCTGCTATTCAGCTTAAAACTAAAAAGAAAGAATACTTCGAAGCTTTGGCGCAAAAAAAGATTACTGCCTTAGCTTTTGAATATATTAAAGATGAAGATGGATCTTATCCGGCCGTAAAATCATTAAGCGAAATTGCTGGAACAGCATCAATTCTTATCGCTGCAGAATTAATGATCACAGATGAATTCGGGAAAGGACTTTTATTCGGAAATATAACAGGCGTCCCTCCTACTGAAGTTGTAATTTTAGGAGCTGGTACTGTGGGTGAATTTGCTGCCAAAACCGCTATCGGATTAGGTGCAAACGTAAAAGTTTTCGATAATTCTATTACAAAACTTCGTCGCTTACAAAACAATTTAAATCAGAGAATTTTCACTTCAACCATACAGCAAAAAGGTTTACTAAAAGCTTTAAGACGTTGCGATGTCGCAATTGGCGCCATGCGAGGAAAAGAAAGATGTCCAATTGTAGTTAATGAAACTATGGTGGAACACATGAAAAAAGGTGCCGTAATTGTAGATGTAAGTATTGATACCGGCGGCTGCTTTGAAACATCTGAAGTTACAACGCATGAAAAACCAACTTTTATAAAAAGCAATGTTTTACACTATTGTGTGCCAAATATTCCCTCAAGATATTCCAAAACTGCTTCATTGTCAATTAGTAATATATTAACTCCATATCTTCACCAAATAGCTGAAGACGGCGGTATCGAAAGTGCTATTCGTTGTAATAAAGGACTTAAAAACGGAATCTATCTTTATCACGGAATCCTAACAAACAAAGCCATTGGCGACTGGTTCGATTTACCTGATAACGATATCAATTTACTTGTATTTTAAAGGAACTTTAATGTACCTTTGCAAAAAAATTATTTCATGAAGTTCGTACACCGTTTTGCATATTATTTGATCGGCCTAATTATGGGTTGTTTTTTTGTAGCCCTTGTTTTTAGTGGAAAAGATACTCGCTGCAACTATTTTCCAAATGCCCGAGTTTTAAATAATCTTCGCACAAAACCTTTTCAATATTCTGAAAAAGCGATTCAAACTTTAAATGAAAAATGGATTGATACAGCTGATATCAAAAACACATTAACTTACGGAGATGTTGATTTTGACCAAAGTAACGTTCCAATGAATAAAGGAAAACTTTATGTTATTGAAGGAAAAACAGTAAAAAATCAAGAGATTGTTCTAAAAGTAGTTAATTACGAAAACAAAGCTGTTTTAGAAGAAATTATAAAAAAATAGTTTTTCTGTCATTTCGACTGAAAAGAGAAATCGCACTAGAATCTCCACAAAGAATATTACTTTGTGGAAATCCTAGTGCGATTTTTCCTTTGAACTAAAATAAAAAATTAAAAAAACACCAAGTTCATCCCTTTGCCCCTTTGTAACTCTGAAACTTTGTAACTTTAAAAATTACCATTCAATTTCTTTCAATCCTTTTCTTTTTAAGAAATCATTCGTTTGAGTAAAATGTTTATTTCCAAACCAAAATCCACGGTTAGCACTCAAAGGTGAAGGATGTCCTGATTTTAAAATATGATGTTTTGAAGCGTCAATCAAAGCAGCTTTCTTTTGCGCAAAACCTCCCCAAAGTAAAAAGACAACATTTTCTTTTTCTTCAGAAATTTTCTTAATTACAGCATCTGTGAATTTTTCCCAACCTTTTCCTTGGTGACTTCCAGCTTCAGATTGTCTAACCGTTAAAGTTGCATTTAAAAGAAAAACGCCTTGATCTGCCCATCGCTCTAAATTTCCTGTTTTTGGAAGCGGTTTTCCTAAATCGGTTTCGATTTCTTTGAAAATATTATACAAAGAAGGCGGAAAAGGAATTCCATCATTTACAGAAAAACACAATCCGTTTGCTTGATTTGGACCGTGATAAGGATCTTGACCAATAATTACCACTTTTACTTCATCAAAATGACAATGATCAAAAGCTGAAAAAATCTGATTTCCTTTTGGATAACAAACTTTTGATGTATATTCCGATTTTACAAATTCAATTAATTCGTTGAAATAGGATTTTTCGAATTCTTCATTCAAAACTGGTTTCCAAGAAGAATGCATTTTTACGTCCATAATTTTTTTTATGCTAATTTCAGAAATAAATACTTAAAATCAAAAAGTCCAAAGTTGAAAGTCAAAATTCACAGTCAAAAGTTAAAAGTTAAAAGTCGAAAGGTTAAGTAAAAACGAAGACAAATGAAAAAACTCATGACTCCTAATTTATAATTCATAACTTATCACTCATAATTAATAAATTAACAATTCACTATTGATGAATGTTTTCGTACTTTTGCCTTTACTTTCATAAAGAAATTAAATGATCAGTATTACAGAAAAAACATTACAAGACTTACAATTTCCAACAGTTCTAGAAACCATTTCAGATGGCTGCAACACCGACATTGGAAAAGAAAAAGCTTTACAAATAAAACCATTCAGAGATAAAGAAGAATTAATGCAATCGCTGATGCAGACATCAGAATATTTATCTTCTTTTCAAAATAACAACGCCATTCCGAATCACGGATTTGACGCGATCACGCACGAAATCAAATTTTTAGCAATCGAAGATAGCTTTCTTGAGGTAGGAAGTTTTAGAAAAATTGCCAATCTTTCTGCTACAACAAATGTTTTGTTGAGTTTCTTAAAAAAATTCGACGATTATTATCCGAACATAAATGCGAGAGCTTCGCGTGTAGAATTAACCAAAGATATAATTACTTCGATTGATGCGATTGTAGATAAATATGGAGAGATCAAAGACAATGCTTCTCCTGCACTTTCTGGAATTCGACAAAATATGAATTTGGTTCGCGGAAAAGTAAATCAGAGTTTTGGATCAGCTTTAACACAATATCATGGTTTAGGGTATTTGGACGATATTAAGGAAAGTTTTGTGCAAAACCGTAGAGTTTTAGCAGTTTTAGCCATGTATCGCCGTAAGGTAAAAGGCTCAATTTTAGGAAGTTCCAAAACTGGAAGCATTGCTTATATTGAACCAGAAGCAACTTTAAAATATTCTCGTGAATTAGCCAATTTAGAATACGAAGAGAAAGAAGAAATTAACAGAATTTTAAAAAATCTATCCAATGTAATTCGTCCGTTTCTCCCTTTGTTGATTGAATATCAAGACTTTTTGAGCGATATTGATGTTGTTGCTGGGAAAGCAAAATATGCCAATCGTATTAACGGAATCTTGCCAGCAATCACAGACGAAAGAAGATTGTTTTTTAGAGAAGCCTATCATCCTATTTTGTATTTGAACAATAAACAAAAAAAGGAAATTACGCATCCGCAGACTATTGAACTAAAACAAGAAAATAGAATTATTGTAATTTCTGGTCCAAATGCTGGAGGAAAAACAATTTCACTGAAAACAGTTGGACTTTTGCAGTTAATGCTGCAATCTGGAATTTTGATTCCGGTTCACGAAAGAAGTGAAACTTTCTTGTTTGATAGAATCTTAACCGATATTGGTGATAATCAATCTATTGAAAACCACTTAAGCACTTATAGTTACCGTTTAAAAAACATGAATTACTTTTTGAAGAAATGTAATAGCAAAACCATGTTTTTGATTGATGAATTTGGTACAGGTTCTGATCCTGAATTAGGAGGAGCTTTAGCTGAAATTTTCTTAGAAGAATTTTACCATCGTGAAGCTTTCGGAATTATTACAACGCATTATTCCAATTTAAAAATTCTTGCCAACGAATTACCATATGCGACAAATGCAAATATGATGTTCGACGAAAAATCTCTTGAACCAATGTACAAATTAGCTTTGGGTCAGGCAGGAAGTTCGTTTACTTTTGAAGTCGCACAAAAAAATGGAATTCCGTTTGGATTGATTAATCGTGCGAAAAAGAAAATCGAAGTTGGAAAAGTTCGTTTTGACAAAACCATTGCAACGCTTCAAAAAGAGAGATCTAAATTGGAAAAAACTTCTCTGAATTTAAAAGAAGAAGAAACCCGTGCGCGCGAGGAAAGTAAAAAGATGGAAAACATCAATACTAAAATCCAGCAAAAATTAGAAAGCTATCAGGAATTGTACGATAGTAATCAAAAGATAATTTACATCGGCCAAAAAATTGATGACATCGCAGAGAAATATTTCAACAACAAAAACAAAAAAGATCTTATTGGTGAATTTTTGAAAATTGTAGAAATAGAAAATTCAAAACGTAAAAAAGCCACTCCGAAAGAAGTAAAAGCAAAAGTTGAAAAACAAAAAGAAATTATTGCTGAAGTCGAGGTAAAAGTTGAAGAAATTCGAAAAGAGAAAAAAGAGAAGAAACTAAAACCCGTTATAGAAAAACCAAAACCAATTTTAAAGGTTGGTGATCGAGTAAGAATGCAAGACGGAAGATCTGTTGGAAGTATTGATTCCATCGAAAAAAATAAAGCAACTGTTAATTACGGAATTTTTACTTCGAAAGTAAGTTTAGACGAATTAGAATTGGTTGAAGCTGTTAAGAAATAAAGTTTTCAGTCGCAGTCGCAATTTTCAGTCTTTTAAAAGGCGTCAAAAACCGAAAAGTTAAAATAAAGCGATTTAAGAAGTGAATTTTATTTTTAAATAAAAGAAGGTCGCTTATTTTTTAAAATTGCTTAAAATTAATTTATGGAAGAGGTTTTTGATTTGATAAATTTATTAAAAATAAAAATCTATAATTAAAATTGATTTTCACTTAATTGGTAACTTTGTCAAAGTTTTAAACTTTGACAAAGGTCAAATAATTACTACTAAATGGAAAATTTTCCAAAAAATAAAAAAATAATATTATTTGACGGAGTTTGTAATCTCTGCAGTTCTGCGGTTCAATATATTATAAAACACGACAAAAAAGACATCTTTAGATTTGTAGCATTACAATCTGAATTAGGAATTTCAATTTGTAAACATTTAGGAATCAGCTTTTCTAAAATGGATAGTATTATTTTGTATAATCCAGGAACGGCATATTTTTACAAATCTTCTGCTGTTATTGAAATAGCTAAAAATTTTGGAGGATTATGGAAACTTACTCCAATTTTTAGAATTGTTCCCATTTTCATAAGTGACAGGATTTATGATTATGTTGCAAAAAACAGATACAATTGGTATGGTAAGAAGGAAAGTTGTATGATTCCGACGGCGGAGTTGAAAGCTAAGTTTCTTTGATAAATTCCAAATACTAAATTTAAATTCCAAATTCCAATTTCTCGCAATTTTGTCTTTCCGAGCAACGAGGAATCTTCGCAAGAAACTCTACAAAGATTAGCCAATTGGAACGGAGCTACTTACGGAGATTTCTCCTTCGTCGAAATGACAAACTGGACGTAAAAACACATAAAGCAAAAATCCCAAATTCACATTTAAAATTGGAATTTGGGATTTTTTTATTGAAATTTTCAGATCATTATCTGATTAATTTTCTGTATTTCAAACGTTTCGGAGTTAAATCACCACCAAGACGTTTCTTTTTATTTTCTTCGTAATCAGAGAAACTTCCTTCGAAGAAATAAACTTCAGAATCTCCTTCGAAAGCTAGAATGTGCGTACAAATTCTATCTAAGAACCATCTGTCGTGAGAAATAATTACAGCACAACCAGCGAAATTCTCCAGACCTTCTTCAAGTGCACGAAGTGTATTTACGTCAAGATCATTCGTAGGCTCATCTAGTAAAAGTACATTTCCTTCTTCTTTCAAAGTCATTGCCAAGTGCAAACGGTTACGTTCTCCACCAGAAAGCATTGATACTTTTTTGTTTTGCTCACCGCCACCAAAGTTGAAACGAGATAAATAAGCTCTTGAGTTTACTTGCTTTCCTCCCATCATAATCAATTCCTGACCGTCTGCAAAGTTTTCCCAAATCGATTTATTCGGATCAATATTTGAGTGTGACTGATCTACGTAAGCAATCTTTACAGTTTCTCCAACAGAAAATTCACCACTGTCTGTAGCTTGTTCTCCCATAATCATTTTGAAAATAGTTGATTTACCAGCACCGTTTGGTCCAATAATTCCAACAATTCCGGCTTGTGGCAAAGTAAAGTTCAAATTATCATATAATAATTTTTCTCCAAAAGCTTTTGCTACATTTTTTGCTTCAATAACATTTGTTCCTAAACGCGGACCGTTCGGGATATAAATTTCTAGATTTTCATCTAGTTGTTTTTGATCTTCATTCAGTAATTTGTCGTAATTCTGTAAACGCGCTTTTTGTTTAGTCTGACGACCTTTTGCACCTTGACGAACCCAGTCCAACTCACGTTCTAAAGTTTTTCTTCTTTTAGAAGCCACTTTTTCTTCCTGCGCCATACGGTTTGATTTTTGATCTAACCAAGAAGAATAATTTCCTTTCCACGGAATACCTTCTCCTCTATCCAACTCTAAAATCCATCCTGCAACATTATCCAAGAAGTAACGGTCGTGCGTTACTGCAATTACAGTTCCAGCATATTGTGCTAAGTGTTGCTCTAACCATAGAACTGACTCAGCATCAAGGTGGTTGGTAGGTTCATCTAGTAATAATACATCTGGTTGTTGTAATAACAAACGACATAAAGCTACACGACGACGCTCTCCTCCTGAAAGGTTTTTAATTGGCGTATCTCCTTCTGGAGTACGCAACGCATCCATTGCAATTTCTAATTTTGTATCGATTTCCCAAGCACCAAGAGCATCAATTTTGTCTTGTAAAGCCGCTTGGCGATCCATCAATTTATCCATTTTATCTGGATCTGAATAGTTTTCTTCTAGACCAAATAAATCGTTAATTTTATTGTACTCTTCTAAAACTGCCATCGTTTCAGCTGCTCCTTCACGAACAATTTCGATAACCGTTTTAGAATCATCAAGAATTGGCTCTTGCTCTAAGTAACCAACTGTATAACCTGGCTGGAAAACTACATCTCCTTGATAATTTTTATCAACTCCTGCAATAATTTTTAAAAGAGAAGATTTTCCAGAACCATTAAGACCTAAAATACCAATTTTTGCTCCGTAAAAGAAACTCAAATAAATATTTTTAAGTACTGGTTTGTCTGCTCCTTGATAGGTTTTACTCAATTTCTGCATTGAGAAAATTACTTTCTTATCGTCTGACATTTTTTATTTTTTATAATTATTATATTAAATTCTCAATTAAACTCTCCCTTTCAATGCATTGAAAACCCAGGCGTTAGCAAAAAAACCAACACCAACAGCGGCAAACCCCCATCCAGAAACATCACTGTATCTAAAGATTCCTAAAGCGATAAGCAACAATCCCATAAGTACCATTATAAAAGTAGCCCATCCTAGGACGGTATTTTTATTCATTCCCATAATTGTGAAATTATTTTAAGTAGTAAAATTTTTAGAAAGGCAAATATCGTGAATTTTACTGGCTTAATTAAATATTTTATACAGCATTTCTTTTAGTAAATCAGATTGTGGCAAAGCATTGGCTCCCACCCCTTTACTCTTTACATCAATATCTCTCAAAGCTCCAACAATCTGGCTGACCTTTCTCATTGGATAATTTTTTACTGCCAAATCATATTCTTTCAAGAAGTACGGATTTACTCCCAGAGCCGAAGCAACATTTTTTGGGTTTTTATCTTTTAATCCGTGGTATTTTAAGAGCTGGACGAAGAATCCAAACACTAAACCAGTTGTCATCACTAGTGGATATTCCTTCGGATTGTGGGCAAAATTTTCTGCAATTTTATACGCTTTTAACTGATTGCGTTCTCCAATTGCTTTTCGAAGTTCAAAAACATTGTAGTCTTTACTAAATCCAATATTTTCCTCAATATGTTGCGGCGTAATCATTGTTCCTTTAGGCAGTATAATTTGAAGTTTTTCAAGTTCATTATTGATTTTACTTAAATCTGTTCCTAAAAACTCAACAAGCATCGCATTTGCTTTTGGATCAATAGTATATTTTTTTCCTGCCAAAACACGTTTTATCCAATCTCCAACTTGATTTTCGTACAACTTTTTACTCTCGTAAACGACACCGTTTTGAGCCAATAATTTGGTTACTTTTTTACGTTTATCAAGCGTTTTGTATTTGTAACAAAAAACTAAAACTGTAGTTTCCATCGGATTATTGACATAAGATTCAATTTTATCAATTGTTCTTGACAAATCTTGTGCTTCCTTAACTATAACAACTTGGCGATCAGCCATCATCGGATAACGTTTAGCTGTTGAAACAATCTCATCTACAGAAACATCTCTTCCATATAAAACGGTCTGATTAAAACCTTTTTCTTCTTCGGCTAAAATATTCTCTTCAATATATTCTGATAATTTATCTATATAATAAGGTTCTTCGCCCATTAAAAAATAAATCGGTTTTATATTTCCAGCTTTTATATCATTAACAATTTTAATTACTTCGTCCATTAAATATTTTGTTTCAAGTTTAAAGTTTCAAGTTGTCTTGAATCCTAAAACTATTTTATATTTTTGCTTTATGCTTAAACTTAATTTCCCTGCTTACACTTTCCGATTCAAAAATAGCGAAAATAAAGTGTCTATTTTTGATGAAATCAGGAAAAAATTTATAATTCTCACACCAGAAGAATGGGTTCGCCAGCACGTTGTCCATTATTTAATGCATGAAAAAAAGTATCCGAAATCATTAATAAACGTTGAAAAAGTTTTAACTGTCAACGGATTACGAAAACGGTACGATGTAGTTGTATTTAATTCAGACGGTACTATACATATATTGGTAGAATGTAAAGCACCAGAAGTTAGAATCTCGCAGGCAACTTTTGACCAAATCGCACGTTATAATATGACAATGCAGGCACGGTTTTTGAATGTCACAAACGGACTAAACCATTTTTATTGTCAAATGGATTTTGAAAACGAAAAATATGAGTTTTTGAGAAACCTGCCTGATTATAAAGAAAACCACTAAAAACAAATAATAAATACTTTTGGATAAGATAGCAGTTGTAATTTTAAATTGGAACGGAGTGAAATTGCTTGAGCAATTTTTACCTTCTGTTATTCAGTTTTCAGAAGGCGCGACGATTTATGTTGCAGATAACGATTCTACAGATAATTCTGTTGAGTTTATTCTACAAAATTTCCCTACAGTCAAAATTGTAAAAAACTCAGGCAATCATGGCTTTGCAAAAGGCTATAATGATGCTCTGAAACATATAGATGCAGAAATTTACGCATTAGTAAATTCTGATATTGAAGTGACCGAGAATTGGCTAAAACCAATAATTGAAACTTTTGAAAATGAAAGACAAACCGCAATTATTCAGCCTAAAATTCTCGATTTTAAAAACAAAGCCTATTTTGAATATGCGGGCGCAGCCGGAGGTTTTATTGATAAATACGGATTCCCATTTTGCAGAGGAAGAATATTCGAAACATTAGAAAAAGACAACGGACAATACGATAATAATTGCGAATTATTCTGGGCTTCTGGAGCTTGTTTCTTCATTAGAAAAAATGTTTTTCACGAGCTTGGAGGTTTTGACGAAAGCTTCTTTGCACATCAAGAAGAAATTGATTTATGCTGGCGTGCTTCAAACGAAGGCCATATTATTAAGTACAATTATCAGTCTGTAGTTTATCATGTTGGAGGAGCTACATTGCAACAAGGTAATCCCAAAAAAACATACTTGAATTTTAGAAATTCATTGTTAATGCTTGTCAAAAATCTACCAAAAAGAGGACTATTTTGGGTAATTTTCTTCCGTATGATTTTAGACGGAATTGCTGGTATCCGTTTTCTTACACAAGGAAAATTCGGCCATACTTTTGCCATTTTAAAGGCGCATTTTTCATTTTATTGCTTATCTTTAAAATATCTCGGTAAACGAAAAGAATTTCAGATTCAGCAATACTATATGGTAAAAAGCATCGTTTTTCTTTACTACATAAGAAAAATGACTTTATTTAAAGAAATCTTTAACAGTATTCAAAATATTAAAAACTAAATTTGTAATCAAGTCTAATTAAAATTAAATTTATGAGAAAAATAGTTATCGCACTATCAGTATTAATGGCCCTAACATCATGTGTTTCTAAAAAGAAATATGCAGAGTTAGAAGCTAAGAACAAAGAAACTCAAGATTTGTTAAACTCTTGTACTGTAAAATTAAACTCGTGCTTAGAAGAAAAAGCTGGATTAGCTGCTACTGCTGAAAGCTACAAACAACATAATCAAGATTTAATCAACACTTCAAAAGATATGACTATCTTGACTACTAAAGGTGCTGAAAATCTTGAAAAATCTCTTGAAAGCTTAAAAGAAAAAGATTTAAAAATCTCTAGACTTCAAGATGCTTTAACTAAAAAAGACAGTGTTACTCTAGCATTAGTTACAAGCTTGAAAGGAGCAGTTGGAATCAACGATCCAGACATCGAAATCAATGTTGAAAAAGGAGTTGTATTTATCTCTATCGCTGATAAATTATTATTCAAAAGCGGAAGCTACGACGTAAGTGATAAAGCTAAATCTGTTTTGGCTAAAGTTGCTAAAGTTGTAAATGACAAACCAGATTTCGAATGTATGGTTGAAGGTCACACTGATGATGTTCCTTACAAAAGCAACGGAGTTCTGTTAGACAACTGGGATTTAAGTGTTAAACGTTCTACTTCAATCGTTCGTGTATTAACAAACGATCTTGGTGTTAACCCAGCTAAATTAATTGCTGCAGGTAGAAGTTCTTATGTACCATTAGTTGCAAACGATTCTCCTGAGAACAAATCTCGTAACAGAAGAACTCGTATCGTAGTTATGCCAAAAATCGATCAATTTTATGATATGATTGAAAAAGAAATGAAAAAACAAGCTAAATAATTCTTGTTTTCTTATTTTATAAAAACAGAAAAAGCAGGTCAATTGACCTGCTTTTTTGTATTCTAAAAAGAATAACAGTATTTTAATAACTAACTAAATTTTAACTAATAATAAAGTTAGGCATTATTTTTATAAGTTTACACAATTAAAGTATTTATTTACAAAATATCAACATCACCTTTTCCTTCTCTTACAACTACAGGTTCATGCTCAGACAAATCAATAACTGTAGAACCAACATTATCTCCATAACCTCCGTCAATAACTAGGTCAACAAGGTGCTGCCACTTTTCAAAAATTAATTCTGGATCTGTAGTATATTCAATTACATCATCTTCATCACGAATAGAAGTTGAAACAACTGGATTTCCTAACTGACGAACAATTTCTAAAATAATATTATTATCAGGAACACGAATACCAACCGTAGTTTTCTTTTTAAACTCTTTCGGAAGATTATTATTTCCTGGTAAAATAAATGTATAAGGTCCCGGCAAAGCTCTCTTCAAAATCTTAAAAGTTGAAGTATCGATCTGACGGACATAATCTGAAAGATTACTAAGGTCGTGGCAAATAAACGAGAAATTTGCTTTTTCAAGTTTCACGCCTTTAATCTTTGCAATTTTTTCTAAAGCTCTAGAATTGGTAATATCACAACCCAAACCGTAAACAGTATCTGTTGGATAAATTACCAAACCACCATTCTGAAGCACTTTAACCACTTTTGCGATCGCAGCTTCACTAGGTTTATCTGGATATATTTTTATAAATTCGGCCATTTTGTTTTTTTGTTTAAAGTTACTTTGGTTTCAGGTTAAAAGTATTACACTTTTCAATTCTCTTGTTTCATTTTTATTGTGTAAAAATGAAAGCATTACTTCTACCCTACAACATCAAGTTTGGCAAATCTTAAGAGTAATTTCTTGATTCCGCCAACTTCAAATTTAATTTCTGCTTTTCTATCGGCTCCAACGCCTTCAAGATTTATAACTTCTCCTTTTCCAAAACGTTCGTGCATAACCACATTTCCAACAGTCAATTTGCTGTCAAATAAATTTGGCGCACCTGCATTTGGGTTTGTTCCCGCAACGGGTTTCAGTTTTCTAATATTAAGATCCGGCTTCGGATTATTATCTGTAACATGTTTTGGAGGCGTTCCACCAACTGGTTTTGACAGTCGTAATTTCGATTTATCGACATCACCAAAAATATCACCGTCAATTGGCGATTTATAACGATAGTTTGTTTCTGCTGGAGTTAGATATTCCAAAAACTGTCCATCAATTTCTTCAATAAAACGCGATGGTTCACTATCAGTCAATTTACCCCAGCGGTAACGAGACTGCGCATACGTCAAATACGCCTGATGTTCTGCACGAGTAAGCGCCACATAAAACAAACGACGTTCTTCTTCCAGCTCGCTTCTTGTACTCATACTCATCGCACTCGGAAACAAATCTTCTTCCATACCAACCACAAAAACATGAGGAAACTCAAGTCCTTTTGCTAAGTGAATTGTCATTAACGCCACACGATCATCATCATTAGTATCTTTATCTAAATCTGTTGCCAGAGCTACATCTTCCATAAATTCAGAAAGTGCACCTCTAGCTCCGTCAATTTCTCTCTGTCCTTCGGTAAAATCTTTAATACCGTTTAAAAGTTCTTCGATATTCTGAATTTTAGCCATTCCTTCTGGAGTCGCATCTTTCTTCAATTCCTGAACCAAACCCGTTTTCTTTGCAACGTGATCTGTAATATAAAAAGCATCCTGATTTTGATCGATAACCTGAAAACTCTGAATCATCGTAACAAAATCTTTCAATTTGTTCTTCGTTCCAGCATTTAGTTTTAAATCGATTTTATCAATATTCACCATTACTTCCCAAATCGATCGTTTGTAGTGATTTGCTGCAATCGTCAACTTTTCTACCGTTGTATCGCCAATTCCACGCGCTGGATAATTAATAACACGAATCAAAGCTTCTTCATCTTTCGGATTCAGAACCAAACGCAGATAGCATAAAACGTCTTTAATTTCTTTACGTTGGTAAAAAGACAAACCACCATAAATCCTATACGGAATATCACGCTTTCTCAACGCATCTTCCATCGCACGCGATTGCGCATTCGTTCTATACAAAATCGCAAAAGATCCATTATGAAGCTGATTCTGCATTTTCTGCTCAAAAATCGTACTCGCCACAAAACGTCCTTCTTCAGCATCGGTCAAACTTCTGTGGACTTTAATTTTCGGTCCAAAATCATTTGCAGTCCAAACCACTTTATCCAATTTGGTTTTATTATGCTCCATAACCGTATTTGCGGCTTCCACAATATTTCGGGTCGAACGATAATTCTGCTCCAAACGAAACATAATTACACCCTCATAATCTTTCTGGAAATTCAAAATATTATTTATATTCGCTCCACGGAAAGCATAAATACTCTGCGCATCATCACCAACCACACAAATATTCTGAAATTTATCTGATAAAGCCCTAACAATCAAATACTGAGAGTGATTTGTATCTTGGTACTCATCAACCAAAATATATCTAAAACGGTTTTGGTATTTAGCCAAAACCTCAGGAAAACGAGTCAGTAATTCGTTGGTTTTCAACAATAAATCATCAAAATCCATTGCGCCGGCTTTAAAACAACGCTCTACATACTGCTGATAAATTTCTCCCAATCTTGGTCTCTTTGCCATTGCGTCGGCTTCAACCAATTCTGGATTGTTAAAATACGCTTTGACTGTAATCAAACTGTTTTTATAACTAGATATACGACCTAAAATCTGTTTAGGTTTGTAGATATCACGATCCAGCTGCATTTCTTTAATAATAGAAGAAATCAATCTAGCCGAATCCTGAGAATCGTAAATAGTAAAATTGGAAGGATAGCCCAAATGATCCGATTCTGCTCTAAGAATACGGGCAAAGATCGAGTGAAAAGTTCCCATCCAAAGATTTTTTGCTTCACTCGCTCCCACAATATCCGAAATCCTGTGCTTCATTTCTCTCGCCGCTTTATTGGTAAAAGTCAGCGACAAAATATTAAAGGCATCAACACCTTGAGCCATCAAATAAGCAATTCTAATCGTTAAAACACGAGTTTTTCCCGAACCTGCACCAGCAATGATAATCATTGGCCCGTCTTTCTTTAAAACAGGCGCTCTCTGCGCTTCATTTAGCTGGTCAATATATTTCTGCATGTAATTTTCTCCTTTTATGCAAAAATAAGAATTATAGATTTAATAAGCTACTAAGTTGCTAAGGTTCTAAGAGGCAAAGTTTTTTTCTGAGTGGCTGAGATTCTGAGATACTATGTTTCTTTTTTTGAAGCTAAACAAAAGGCATTTTATTAGGTATGGTTTCCCGCTTTCGGCTTTATCTCTCCGTTTCACTTCGAGGATACCGCCTCTATCGGGGCTAAATTCAAACAATTGGCTTTCTTTAAATATTTTTTTTTAAAATAACCTGTTGGGTAAAATTGAGTTAAAATTAATTCTACACAAAGGTATATCCGTAGAGGCGCACTGCAGTGCGTCTACGCAACGAATATCCTCAATACGTTAGACGCAATGTGGTACGCCGCTAAAGAATATTGGAATGATAAGAAAATTATAATCGTTTATATAAAATTAAAATTGGTTAATTTCATCCAACGCTTAAATTTTAAATATTGTATTTATTTTTTAATTTTTCTTTAAAATCTGAAAATGAAACAAGTCTTTTAGCTTTTATATCCTCTTCACTTTTTTCTAAAGCTTGATCCAAATCTTCTTTAGAAAATACATTCATGTCTTCAACAATATCCACAACTTCATCCATTATTATAATAATTAATTTATAAATCAAAAAAAACTTATTCCCGAAGCCTCGAATAAAATTCCAAAAACTTAGCACCTTAGCATCTCAGAAACTCAGAAACTTATTTAAAAAACACATCATATGCAAATCGGATCAAAGTCCCAACAACCACTATCAAAAAGAAAATACGAATAAAACCATTTCCTTTATTGATTGCCAGTTTAGCACCAATCCAACCGCCTAATCCGTTGCTGACTGCCATCGGAATTGCTATTGTCCAAATGATTTTCCCTTTAATCATAAACAAACAAATTGAACCAAAATTGGTCGCCAAGTTTACCATTTTGGCATTCGCAGAAGCGTGAAGAAAATCAAAACCTAAAAGCGCAATAAAAGCAACTACAAAAAAACTCCCTGTTCCTGGACCAATAAAACCGTCGTAAAAACCTATAATTATACTAATTACAACCGCATAAATTATTTGAGTTGTAGCCGAATGATCTTTAGCAACATGCTGTCCAAAGTTTTTCTTTGCATAAGTATAAATAAACAACAAAGATAAAACCACCAACAAAAGCGGTTTCATAAAATCATTGCTCACCATCGTTAAAATTGTAGAACCTAAAAATGCAGAAGGAACTGCCAGACACATCATAATCAGCAGCAATTTCCACTGAATAACAACTTTTTTTAGATATTGAAACGCTGCAAAAGCCGTTCCTGTAAAAGCTGGAATTTTTAAAGACCCAACAACTGTAGAAACAGGAAGATTAGGCAGTAAAATTAATCCCATTGGAGTTTGAATTAACCCGCCGCCACCAACAATTGCATCAATAAAACCTGCAGCAAAAGCCGCTAAACAAAGTAAAAGTATTATGTATAAGTCCATTAAAAATGTATTTCAATCGCAGTAAAAACCAAATAGCAAAAGTACAGCTTCCTTTTTGTTTATTAGCATAAATTTAAAGTGGATTTTTCGTCAAAAAGTATATTTTTGCTTAAAAATTATTCAAATGGATTTTAACAAAATAATAGAACTTGCCAGCTACACTTTACCTGCTTTAGTAACAGGAGTTGTTGCGTATCGTTTTTTCGAACTTCATATTAAAAACAATGATAGAAAGCGTGCTTTTCTATTAAACAAACAAGCTCACAAGGAATCTCTTCCAATTCGTTTACAAGCTTACGAACGTATGGCATTGTTTTTAGAGCGTATTAATTTGACGAAACTTTTAATTAGAGTTTCGCCAATTTCACAAAACAAACACGACTACGAAAATTTTGTAATCGAACAAATCGAACAAGAATTCGAACACAATTTAACACAGCAGATTTACATGTCAGACGAATGCTGGACGATCATTACAACTGCAAAAAATGCTACAATACAAATGATTCGCAAAGCTGCAATGAGTGATAAAGTCGATAATGCAGATAAATTACGTGAAGTTATTTTACATGATTTACTAGAGAAACAATCTCCAAGTAATGCTGCATTAGGTTTCATTAAGAGCGAAGTTGCAGAACTTTGGTAAAAATACAGAAGGCAGTATTTAATTATAAATCCTGCCTTTTTTATAACCACCAATTTAATTTTGGTTTAATCCACCATCCGTTTTTTTGATATTTCTCGGAAACACTTAATTCACCGACTCCGATGTCAAAATCGCAATTTACATTTGGAACTCTATAATCGCCCCAATTACAAATTTTCTCCTTTCCAGAATTATTCGACTTCCAAATTCCAGTAAACGCATTATTAAAATATTTATCTGAATGAATTTCTATATCATTGTACTGCATCAAATCGTTTTTATCCAGATACCAAAGTGATTGTAGTTTTCCTGAAAACTTGCCAGAACCTTTTTGTTTATCGTCTTCAATAAACTCATAAACAGCAGTTAGCAAACCCTGCTTTTTTATTCCGGCATTTTTATACTCGTCATCAATGCCAAATTTTGGTTTTATAACTTCATTAATTTCTAGAATCGTTATTTTACCTTTAAAATTGCAGTTATTTGATTTGACTAAAGATTTACCCGAAACTAAATACTCGTTTCTTTTCTCTTAACTTCTCTTAATCGAAATAAACTTGATTAATATTCTCTCGTAATTGTCTCCAATAACGCCATAAACCAAACTATTATCTGATTTATTCCATAAGCTAGAAAAATCATATTTCAAATATTTTTCAAGTTCATTTTTCTTATGTAATTCCTCTTTTGCCAGAATTTTAGTTCTGCACAAATTCTGACTCCATAAGCTCAAACTTAGAAACAGAAAACTAAATAGGATTACATTTCTCAAATCAAAATTTTATTATCGCTCATCACTTCCGACTTATTTTGAGCATATTCATAACCTTGCTCCCACCATTCTTTCATTACATCTTTATTAAAAATCAAGGCATTATCAGTTAATTTTATGGGAGTGTAATATAAATTAAGTTTTACATCTTTATTGGTTGCCATAAGTTTTCCTATAGCAATATCGTGTTTTTCTACCTGATCCAAAGCAATTCGGAACAAGTCAATCATCAATGAAAACGGGTTTTTACCAATAACTGTTTTGGTTGTATTTACTTCTGTTTCAAGTACAATAACATCAATTTCTGTTGCACCACGATTTATAGCTTCGCGAATTGGAACTAAACTTGAAAATCCGCCGTCTCCATACTCGAAATTATTCTTTTCTACGATACTCATAAACGGCACATAATTACTTGATATCCAAGACCATTCACAAAACTCTTCATAAGTACAATCTTTAACCGATTTATACTCCGATTCGTTTTTAGTAAAATTAGTTACTGTAACTACGACATCTGTTTTTAGTTTTTTTAGTTTATTGAAATCAGAAAGCGAAAAATTATTTTTGATGTATTTTTTTAATCCTTTGCTTTCGCCAAATGTTCTTTTTCCTTTAAAAAACTGACGTAAAACATTAAAGTGATTGATGGTTACAATATCTACTCCGTCTTTATTTTTTACCACAAACGGACAAATATTAAAAATACTGGCCATTGTAACATTGGTATAAACAGAATGGATTTTTTTGATATGACCGAGAGCTAAATGCGGAATTAATAAACTACCCGTTGAAGTCCCTAAATACAAATCGTATTCGTGCTTTTTTTCTTCTATTAAATACTGGGCAACACCGCCGGCAAATGCGCCTTTACTCCCACCACCTGAAATAACCAATGCTCTCATAAACTGTAATGTAGGTTTTGTTTTTGGATTTTTTTGAAGAGAGAAAAGAAAAAAGAGGAAAGAAAAAAGATCTTGAAATTCTTATTCCAACTTCTCATTCTTGCTCCCATTCTCTTAATTTTACTCTTTCAACAAACGGTTCAATTGAAACTGTTCATCGGGTGTCAAATTAGGTAAAATTCTATTAAATGATGCACGCATTTCTGGATTTTTTAATAAAAGTCGAATAGTATCTCTTCCAAACTTGGAGAATTGCCACATATGATGTGTTGTAGCACCAACTAAGTTACTCAAAACCTGATCGTTAATAATTTTAAAAGCAATTAATTTCTCTAATGCATTTTGTCTTGTAGTTGCTTCATATTTTGTTGATGAAAATGCTATCAATTCATTAATTAAAGATTCTGGATCAGTGCTGTAATTTGTTGTGGTTAATGCCAGCGAAAGCCACAACGTTCGCAGATTATAATCGTTAAAACCAATCCAGTTTTTAGATTTATCCAAATATTCTTTTCTATGATCTGGAAAGTTTCTCCAAAGCCAATAAAGCGCCGTTTCTTGTGTTTGATACGATTGATCGTCTAATAATGTCTCATAATTTAATCTAAAATCTTCTGGAATTTTAGTCAAAGTTGCCGCAACATTCTGACGAACCTGAATATCTTTTGTTTCCAAAGCTAAAAGTAAAAGCGGTTTCTTTGCTTCGTATTTTTCATTTTCTAATTGATCGACAATAGCTTCTTTTACAGAATGATAAACATCAGATTCTAAGGTGTTTTTAAGAATCTCAAATTTCTCTGTCAAAGGTATTTTCTTTAGTTTGTCAATTTCTAATCGTTTCTGGATTGTCTTATTTTTACTCAACAATGCATTGGCTGTTGGCGTATCAAAAAGTGTTGATTCCAGCCAAGTTTTTTGAAATTTCTCTGTATCAAAATCAGATACTTTTCTAATTTCGTCAAAGAAATTTTTAGTGTTTACAGTTTGATAGGCGTATTTGTTCAAATAGTTTTTTATAGCTTTTTTAAAGGCTTTATCACCAATTGATTCGTGCAGCACAAATAATGTCCACGCTCCTTTTTCGTAAAATGTCAGCGAACTGGCTTTTGCATTTAAAACTGGAATGGTGTCGGTTCTGGAAGCAAATTTGATCTGTTGTGCGGTATCATACAATTTGGAGTAAAAATAATATTCACCATAAATATCTTTTTCTGCCAGCAAAGCAAAATAAGTTGCAAAACCTTCCTGTAGCCAATGATGTGTACTGCTTTCTGCTGTAATCAAATCGCCAAACCAATGATGCGCCAATTCATGTGCATCAACATTGGTGTAATTTCGATCGCAAAAACCAATCGAATCCACTACATAACGTGTTGCAAAAAGTGTAGTCGTGGTGTTTTCCATTCCGGCATACAAAAAGTCACGAACTGGAATTTGTCTGTTAACTTTCCAAGGATATTTTATCCCGATTTCTTTTTCAAGGAAATCAAAAATTCTTTTAGAATAGCGATAAGTCGGTTCAAAACGATTAGAATCTTTTGGCTCGTAATAGTACTCTAACGGAACTTTGCTCTTAGATTTGAATTCTTTTTTATCAAATTTTCCAATAGCGAGCATCAGCAAATAAGAACTCATTGGCTTTTCCATTTGATATTGCCAATGATTTAAATTTCCTTCCTTTTTTTTAGTTTTTAGAACTCCGTTTGAAACAACCTGGTAATTCTTATCATAAGAAATCTCTAGATTAAAAATAAGTTTCTCATTTACATCATCAAAACTCGGAAACCAATTGCTGGTATATCTTCCTTGTCCTTGTGTCCAAATTTGTACTTCTTCATTGTCAATTTCAACAAAATATAAAGCTTGTTTTGGTTTTGTTTTATAACTAAAAGTCAAATGATTATCGCCTTTTATAAAATGAGACAACAGTTTTAATTGTTTATTGTCGTTGATAAAAATCGCCTCACTGTCATTGATTTTTACATTTGAAAATTCCATGTTTTTAGCGTCAAGCGAAATGGTATCACATTCCTTTAAAACCTCAAATTGAAAATCTACAGAACCAGAAACCGTTTTTTCTTTTGAATTTAAAGATAATTGTGCGGAAACCGATTTAAAATCAACATTTTGAGTTTGCTGTGCAAAAAGAAAACTGGTAAATAATAGAAAAATGTATTTCATTGAAAAATTTATTTTAAAGAATCTGTCTCCCAAGATCTCGGATTGTGTTTAATATAATCGTAAATCTTTTCAAACGTCTTGTAATTTCTAACAATATGATCGTGGTAATTTTGCTGCCAAATTGATTCAACACCATTTATCTGTCTCGTTGTAACTGATTTAAAAATGGCAACAAATGATGAAATTGAATTTGATTTTCTTGAAAATTCATTCTGTGATTGGTTCTGTAGAGGCGCACAGCAGTGCGTCTCACGTATGGATTTCGTTAAAGAATTATTCAAATCGTTTTCCGTTGTGGATATGCTAGACGGAGACGCACTGCTGTGCGTCTCTACGATATGCGTTGCGGATAAATTAGAATCGAAATCTGAATTTGAATCAGAAATAATCAAACCAGATTGGTTCTGTAGAGGCGCACAGCAGTGCGTCTCACGTGCATATGTCGCCAAAAAAACATCAGAATCGTTTTCCGTTGTCGATATGCTGGACGGAGACGCACTGCTGTGCATCTCTACGATATGCGTTGCGGATAAATTGGAATCGTCTAAATCAGAAATTTTCAAATCAGATTGCGTCTCACATGCGTATGTCGCCAAAGAATTATCCAAATCGTTTTCCGTTGTGGTAATGCTGGACGAAGACGCACTGCTGTGCGTCTCTACAGAAGAACTGCGCGGTGTTTGAATTTCAATTAATAAATGAATGTGATTTGGCATAATAATCCAATTATGGAAAAACCAATTTTTACGAATCTTAATTGACTTTAAAAGTTCGTTTTCAATAATCTTTCCATTATCATTTAAAATCATTTTTTCATTTTCTACATTGCCAAAAATACATTCTCGATCTTTTGTGACCATTGTAATAAAATAAACTGCTTCGCAAGAATAATCCCAGTTTTGCAATCTATTCGATTGGGTTTTGAATTTATCTTTAAATAATATTGTCATGAGGCATGTAAAATCCCAAAGTTACAAAGGTTTACTTTACAAATAGAATGAAATTTGTAAGTTTACCAAATTAAAATCCCCAATCGTGCCTACACCTCAAAAAGCCTTATTTAATTGGAGCAGCGGAAAAGATTCTGCTCTTGCATTATATAAAATACTTCAAAATCCTGATTATAAAATTGAAACTTTACTTACTAGCGTAAATCAAAAATATCAGCGAATTTCGATGCATGGAATTCGCGTTGAATTATTAATGGCTCAAGCAGAAAGAATTGGAATTCCTTTAAAAATTATGGAAGTTCCAGAAATGCCAACGATGGAAGTTTATGAAGAAGTAATGACAAAAACGTTATCAGAAATAAAAAATGATGGGATAACACATTCGGTTTTTGGAGATATTTTCTTGGAAGATTTACGTTTGTATCGAGAAAATCAATTGAAAAAGATTGATTTTAAAGGCGTTTTTCCTATTTGGAAAATTCCGACTCAAGATTTAATTCAGGAATTTATTTCTCTCGGATTTAAAACAATTGTGGTTTGTATAAACGAGAAATTTTTGGATAAAAGTTTTGTAGGCCGAATTATCGATCAGGATTTTATAAACGATTTACCTGAAAACGTAGATGTTTGCGGCGAAAATGGCGAATTTCACACCTTTGCTTTTGATGGCCCACTATTTTCAAAACCAATCGATTTTGAAATTGGAGAAATTGTATATCGCAAATATGAAAAACCAGAAAAGCAAGAATCATCAAATGAGGCTTGCGACACTAATGATGAAACTGCTTTTGATTTTGGATTTTGGTATTGTGATCTAATACCAAAATAGATTACGTAGATTGATCCACCCAAGTTTTAAGAAACCATTTATTGTCTTTCAATTCGAAGATGTAATCAATATAAATTCCATTATCGAGTCCGCGTTGTTGAACAGTCGTTTTGTTTTTCTTAACCAACAATGTTCTTTTTAAAGATTTATCATCTGCTTTATTGTTTAAATTAAGCGTTTTATACTTTTCTTTTGTCATCGTATAATCCGTTAATTCTAAATCATCATTATTCATTTTGTACTTCAAGGGAAAGATTACTCTGCTGATCTGAAATTTATGATCTGCATTGAATTTCTTAAAAAAAGAATTAAAATCCTCAGAGGCTGTTTTTGTGTTTTGAGCATGCGCTGCAGTTAAACTCATCGCAAAAACAAAAAATATATAAAAGTACTTTTTCATTATTCAGAATACATATTTAGCAAGTTCGTAACTGTATTCCAGTTCCGAATTGTTGCAGTTACATTTAATTTTTTCTCAATATATTTTTGATCAAAACGCGTTTTTCCAGCGCCGACAGCATATTTTATAAAAATTCTATTTTCATCTATACTTGCTTCGTCTGGCTTAAACTGACTGATTTTCAAATCATTAATATTTTCTTTTTTCAGGTTTGTAGAAACAAAAGCCACATACAGTTTTTTAGTATCCAATTCTTTTTCTTTCAAAAACGGATTATTTGCAAAACAAGATTCTAAATTTTCTTTGGTAATCATGACAACCGGAACTTCATGTCCGAAAACTTTAAAAATTTCCTGCTTAATCATAAAACCAACTTTTGACGCTTCTTCTTCGCTATCTATAAAAACATTTCCAGATTGTAGATAGGTTCTAACATTTTGAAATCCAATATTTTCCAGCATTGTTTTCAAAGCTTCCATTTTCATCATATTGTGGCCAGAAACGTTGATGCCGCGTAAAAGCGCTAAATGTGTCGTCATTTTTTTTCTAATTTAAAGTCAAAGATAAAAAATCAATAAATAAGAAAAAGGTTTATTTGTCAAGTACAAAATCTATTCTATTCATATTCCAATCATAAACTTCGATATCATGAATAGAATCCAATTTTAATTCTTTTAGATATTTTTTGATTTCTTCTAATGAAAATGCTTCATAACTTGATTCAATGCCACTTCCAAATTTAAATTCGCAGGAATATAATTTTTCTTTCTTTTTTCGAATCTTATCTTCTTTTTCTAATTCATTTGTAATAACCTTAAGATTACTTTCTAATAAAATATTATCTCCAAAAAGAACATTCTCATTTCTCTTCAAAATAAAAGCAGCTTCTTTTAAATATTCTTCGTTTAGCTGCTTTACAAGCAACAAATACTTTTCTGTAGTTTCTGACGCATTATTTTTATACGCTTTACAATTTTGATCACATTCATTATAATATTCTTCTCCCTTTCTATTATATTGTTTTTGAAAATCATTTTCAGGCTCAAGTAACGAAACTATAAAACCATTAATTGTTACACCGAGTGGCGTAAACGACAGTGCTTCAACACAAATATCTATTTCCGAATCTTGATTTGAAGATTTAAAGTGATACCACAATCCAAGATCAGTTTCTGCAAAATCAGAAAAGTGATACTCTTTTAGAAAAGAAAAATATTTTTCTATTCCATTTCTTACCTCTTCATGTATCTGTTCTCTATTAATCATTTTTCTCTTTTATAAAATGAGCGTTTATGCAAATCCAAAGATAAAAAACTAATTTTCAACATTATCTTGTTAAGCAATTTCATTATATTTTTAATAAAACTACATTAAATTAAAAAACTCCGTTAGTTTTCTAACGGAGTTTTACAAGTTTTCAATATAAAAAACTTATTTTGCTTTTATAAAGGATTGATATCTTTTCCCACATGATGATGACTGATTAACCAAATAATCCATTTGGTTTATTTTAAAAGTTTCAGTTAATGCACCACTTGTACAATTTGATATCAATTCGTTAGTGCTTGAATAAGTTAAAATAAAACTAGTTCCTGCATCATTTTTTACAATTTCATATTTACCAGAAAGAGATTTATTACCTTCAATATTCGGAACTGTTTTAACGAAAGTTTGATTCTTATCAAATACATAATAAACCTCCATACCCGCTATAGTATTAGCTGCAGGATCTGGAACCTCAATCCATTTTCCGTAATAAAGCGAATTAGGAGAGGCAATGCCATCTGAATCGTTAGAACAAGAAATTAAAGAAATAAACAATACGATTAAAAGTCCAATTTTTTTCATTTTTAAGGTTTTATGATTATTAACTATTATTAAGATTTTATTTCCTTAAAATGGTTGCGTTTATTTTTTCATGATAACGATAACTTAACATTCACAATCTTAAGTGCTATAATTCATTTTCAAATTTCCTAATTAAAATCTATCTTCGCTTTTTAATAAAATTCCAAATAATAAATTCCAAATTCCAATCCCGACGCTTCGGGATCAAATCAAAAATCTGCAATCTAAAATCTAACATAATTTAATGTCTAATAATCTTCTAGAAACTCCAATTGAATACTTAAAAGGTGTTGGTCCCAGTCGCGGCCAGCTTCTTCGTAAGGAATTGGGTATTCATAAATATGGAGATTTGGTTAATTTTTTTCCAAATCGATATATTGACAGAACGCGATATTATAAGATTAATGAATTACAGAATACAGGTTCTGAAGTGCAGATTATTGGAAAAATAATTAATATAAAAACTGTAGAATTTGCCAAAAACAAAAAGCGTCTCGTTGCTTCTTTTGTTGATGATACAGGACAGATTGATTTAAATTGGTTTCAAGGTCATAAGTGGATTCGAGAAAGCTTAAAACTGAATGAACCTCTTGTTATTTTTGGAAAATGTTCTTTGTACGGAAGCCAATTTAGTATGGCGCATCCAGAAATTGAATTATTGGCCGACCATGAAAAAAGTTTGCGTTCTGCCATGCAGCCCGTTTATCCTTCAACAGAAGCATTGACCAATAAAGGAATTTCGAATCGCACGATTAATAAGTTGATGGAACAACTGTTTCTAGAAACTCACGCACTTTTTACCGAAACTTTTCCGCCTTTTTTGATTGAAGAATTAAAATTGATTCCTAAGAAAGCAGCTTTATTTAATATCCATTTTCCAAAAAGTGCCGATATTTTAGCGAAAGCGCAATTCAGACTAAAATTTGAAGAGTTGTTTTTTATTCAGCTGCAGCTGATTACCAAAAATCTTATTCGAAAACATAAAATTAAAGGACATCCATTTGATAAAGTAGGTGAACTTTTTAATGATTTTTATAAAAACCATCTTCCTTTTGACTTAACAAATGCTCAAAAAAGAGTAATTAAGGAAATCAGAACCGATATGGGAAGCAACGCCCAAATGAATCGTCTGCTTCAAGGTGATGTTGGTTCGGGAAAAACAATTGTGGCTTTTATGAGCATGCTTCTAGCGATTGATAATGGCTTTCAAGCGTGTTTAATGGCGCCAACTGAGATTTTAGCCAATCAGCATTTTTTAGGTTTATCTGAGTTTGCCAATACGCTGAATATCAATATCCGAATATTGACAGGTTCTACTAAAACTTCTGAAAGAAGAATTATTCACGAAGAATTAGAAAATGGAACGCTCAAAATTTTGATCGGGACGCATGCTTTATTAGAAGATAAAGTAAAATTTCAAAATTTAGGTTTGGCAGTTATTGACGAGCAACATCGTTTTGGCGTTGAGCAGCGATCTAAATTATGGAAGAAAAACGATATTCCGCCTCACGTTTTAGTCATGACCGCTACTCCAATTCCGAGAACTTTAGCGATGAGTTTGTACGGCGATTTGGATATTTCGGTGATTGATGAATTACCACCAGGAAGAAAACCAATTCAAACCGTGCATCGTTTTGACAGTAATAGATTGAAAGTTTGGAAATTCCTTCGGGATGAAATTGCCAAAGGCAGACAAATCTACATTGTTTATCCGTTGATTCAAGAATCTGAAAAAATGGATTATAAAGATTTAATGGACGGTTACGAAAGTATTTCACGTGATTTTCCGCTTCCTCAATATTCTATTTCGATTCTGCATGGAAAAATGAAACCCGCTGATAAAGATTCAGAAATGAAACGTTTTTCAGAAGGAAAAACCAATATTATGGTAGCCACAACGGTAATTGAAGTTGGTGTAAACGTGCCAAATGCCAGTGTAATGATTATAGAAAGTGCAGAACGATTTGGGCTTTCACAACTCCATCAATTACGTGGCCGTGTTGGTCGTGGTGCCGAACAAAGTTATTGCATTTTAATGACGGGACACAAGCTAAGTTCTGACAGTAAAACGAGAATGGAAACGATGGTTCAAACCAATGATGGTTTTGAAATCGCCGAAGTGGATTTAAAACTTCGCGGTCCAGGAGATTTAATGGGAACGCAGCAAAGCGGTGTATTAAACCTGCAGATTGCAGATATTGTGAGAGATAGAGATATTTTATCGCTGGCTAGAAATTATGCCATGAAAATCTTAAAAGAAGATCCTCCGCTCCAAAAACCAGAAAATGCTATTTTAAGAGCGATTTTCATCGAATTGACAAAGAAGAAAAATATCTGGAATTATATATCTTAAGTAAAGGTGCTAAGGTTCTGAACTGCTAAGGTTCTAAGTTTTTCTGATTTTATTAATTATTTTGTGATCGTTAATTAAAAAAATAATCTTTTATTAAACCTTTTACGGTATTTCTAGTCTAAATGCTAACCTTTGTACCTACAAGTGTTAAATAAAAGCCAACGACTTTTGATTTCGCATCAAAAAGTTAAATTTGTAAGCTTGCTGAAAACCAAAACCTAAAATCTATATCTACCTCAATTTTATGAAATTAAAACACCTCATTTACACCCTTCTAATCATTGCAATCGGTGGTTTTATTGCGTACAGAATTATTTCGAACAAGAGCAAAAATGATGATACTAAAAAGTCTGGTGACAAAAATGCTCCAACAACTGTTAACGCAATTGTAATAAAAACTTCCACTTTTGACAATAATTTATCACTTTCGGGTTCTATTGAAGCCAACGAACAAGTGGAAATTCATAGTGAGGTTTCTGGAATTGTCGAAGGAATATCTTTTACTGAGGGTTCAAATGTTACCAAAGGGCAAGTACTTTTTAAAGTAAATGATATTGAGTTAAGAGCGCAGTTGAGGCAAGCTGTAACCAAAGAAGGTCTTGCAGCAGAAAATGAAAGAAGAGCTAAATTGTTACTTCAAAAAGAAGCCATCAGCCAAGAAGAATCAGATATTGCAAGAGCAGATCACGCTTCTGCACAAGCGCAAAGCCAATTAATAAGAGCACAAATTTCTAAAACATCTGTTAGAGCGCCTTTCTCAGGGAAAATTGGTTTAAGATCTATCTCTCCGGGAACTTATATTACGCCAACCGTTTTAGTGGCAAAATTGGTGAATACCAGCAAACTGAAAATTACTTTTTCTATCCCTGAAAAATACGCTTCGCAGGTACGATCTGGATCTGTAATTGATTTCACGGTTTCGGGTTCAAACAAAACATATAATGCTAAAATTTATGCAATCGAACCAGAAGTAGCTGTGGCAACACGTACGCTTCAAATTCGTGCCATTGCTGATAATACGGATGGGAAACTTTTCCCTGGAACATTTGCAGATATTAAACTGCCTTTAAATATTATAAAAGATGCTATTGCAGTTCCTTCTCAAGCTATTGTGCCTATTCAAGACGGCAAAAAAGTTTTTATCGCCAACAATGGACAAGCAAAAGAAGTTATGGTTGATGCTACCACAAGAACAGATTCTTCTATCTTGATTTTATCTGGATTGAAAGCTGGAGATACTTTAATTACAAGCGGTGTGATGTCTTTAAAAAATGAAGCACCAATTAAAGTTAAAATCCAAAAGTAATTTTTTAAGTTTTGAGTTCCAGATTATAAATTTCTGATTGTGAATTGTTTTTAATCATTTCAACATCTAAATTAAAAATCTAAACTCTAAAATCATAATTTATGAGTTTATCAACTACAAGTATAAAGAGACCTGTTTTAACCATAGTACTGAATTTATTAATTATTCTATTCGGTTTTATTGGTTATACTTTTTTAGGTGTTCGAGAGTTTCCTTCTATCGATCCCGCGCAGGTTTCTATTCGTACCAATTATACGGGTGCGAATTCTGACATTATTGAATCACAGATTACTGAACCTCTTGAAAAAGCAGTAAATGCAATTGACGGAATTCGAAATATTACCTCTTCAAGTAATCAAGGAAGCAGTAATATCACTATAGAATTTAATCTGGATAAAGATCTAGAGGAAGCAGCGAATGATGTTCGTGACAAGGTTTCGCAAGCAATTAGAAGTTTACCGCAAGATATTGACGCACCGCCCGTTGTTTCTAAGGCCGATGCAGATAGTGAATCTATTATTTCTATGACGGTTCAAAGTGATACACGAAGTTCTTTAGAATTAAGTGATTACGCAGAAAATGTTATTTCGCAGCGTTTAGAGACCATTCCGGGTGTAAGTGCCGTGCAGATTTGGGGACAAAAACGCTACGCCATGCGCTTATGGATCGATCCCGCAAAATTAGCCGCTTACGGTTGTACGGTGGCAGAAGTTCGAACTGCTTTAAATTCACAAAACGTAGAATTACCATCTGGAAAATTAACAGGTAATAATACTGAACTTACTGTAAAAACTATTGGAAACCTTTCTAAACCAGAAGAATTCAATGATATTATCATTCGTACGGATGGAGATAAAATTGTTCGTTTGAGTGATGTTGGAGGTGCCGAATTGGGTCCAGAAAATATTGAAACTGGATTAACTTCATCCGGACTTCCAATGATTGGACTTGCAATCGTGCCGATGCCTGGAGCAAATTATTTGGATATTTCAGCTGAGTTTTACAAAAAATACGAAGCGTTAAAAAAAGATCTTCCAAAAGATATAAAACTAAATATTGCACTCGATAATACACTTTTCGTCAAAAAATCTGTTTTAGAAGTTGCAGAAACATTAGGAATATCTATCATTCTGGTAATCATTATTATATATCTATTTTTTAGAGATTGGGCAATTGCATTTCGACCTTTAATTGACATTCCTGTTTCTTTAATTGCTACGTTTTTTATAATGTGGCTTTTCGGTTTTTCTATAAATGTATTGACTCTTCTGGCTATCGTACTGGCAACAGGATTGGTGGTTGATGACGGAATTGTAGTAACTGAAAATATATTTAAAAAAGTTGAAGAAGGAATGTCGCCAATCGAAGCTGCGATTAAAGGTTCTAACGAAATTTTTTACGCTGTAATTTCGATTTCGGTAACGCTGGCTTCTGTATTTTTACCCGTAATTTTCCTTGAGGGATTTGTCGGTCGTTTGTTTAGGGAATTTGGAGTTGTAATTGGCGCAGCAGTTTTAATTTCTGCCTTTGTATCGCTGACTTTAACACCAATGTTAAATGCCTATTTAATGAAAGGCGGCGAGCAGAAAAAATCAAAATTCTATATTAAAACTGAGCCTTTCTTTGAAAAAATGAACAGCGGTTATGCTGAGGCATTAAATAAATTTATGGCTAAAAAATGGCTGAGTTTTCCAATTTTGATTGCTTGTTTTGGATTGATTTATTTGTTCTTTACGATTCTTCCAAAAGAAACTGCTCCTTATGACGATCGTAGTTCTGTAACCATGCGTATGACCACTCCAGAAGGTTCATCTTATGACTACACCAACCGTTTTATGCAGGAAATATCACAATTGGTTGATGATTCGATTCCTGAAAAGAAAGTTAGTTTGGTCATTACCGCACCGGGTTCTGGAGGTTCTGCAGCAAATTCAGGTTTTATCAGACTTTCTTTAAAACAACCCGATGAAAGAGAAAGATCGCAAAAAGAAATTGCTGACCAATTATCAAAATGGACAAAAAAATATCCAGATGCTAAAACTTCTGTTATCCAGCAGCCAACAATTGCTGTAAACAGACGTGGCGGTTTGCCAATCCAGTATATTATTCAAGCTCCAACTTTTAATAAATTAAGAGAAAAAATTCCTTTGTTTATGGACGAAGTTGGTAAAAGTGATGTTTTCTCGATTACAGATGTAAATTTAAAATTCAATAAACCTGAATTGAACGTTACTATCGATCGTGCAAAGGCAGAAAGTTTAGGAATTTCTATTTTGGATATCGCACAAACTTTACAGCTTTCGTTAAGCGGACAGCGTTTTGGTTATTTCATTAAAAACGGAAAACAATATCAAGTAATTGGTCAGTTTGATCAAAAAGACAGATCTAAACCTCTGGATTTGACTTCGATGTTTGTAAAAAACAAAAACGGAGAATTGATTCAGATGGATAACGTTGTCAAAGTTTACGAACAAAGTAATCCGCCTCAACTGTATCATAACAATAGATACATGTCGGCTACTGTTGCAGCTGGTTTAGCACCGGGAAAAAGTATGGGCGACGGAATCCAGGAAATGGACCGAATTAAAGCGAAAGTTTTAGACGAAACCTTCACAACCGATTTAGCTGGAGAATCACGAGATTTCGTAGAAAGCAGCTCGAATACTTCTTTTGCCTTCGGATTGGCTTTATTATTAATATTCCTGATTCTTGCAGCGCAGTTTGAAAGTTTCATTGATCCGTTTATTATCATTTTAACCGTTCCAATGGCGGTTGCGGGAGCTTTATTCTCTTTATGGTTATTCAATCAAAGTTGGAATATTTTCAGCCAGATTGGAACCGTAATGCTTATTGGTCTGGTAACCAAAAATGGTATTTTGATTGTCGAATTTGCGAATCAATTACGTGAACAAGGAAAACCAAAATTAGAAGCAATTTTAGAAGCTTCAGAAGCGCGTTTACGACCAATTTTAATGACCAGTTTAGCGATTGCTTTAGGAGCACTTCCAATTGCAATGTCTTTGGGTGCTGCGTCTACCAGTAGAATTGGTATGGGAGTTGTAATTGTGGGCGGTACTATTTTCTCATTGGCCTTAACGCTTTTTGTAATTCCTGCTATTTATTTAATGTGGTCTAAAGCCAGAAAACATTATCCTGAATTTGACCATATCGACGAATACGAAAGAGAAAGTATAAAATAGAAACCATAAAATCAGGATTTTACACTGCAAAATTTGTGATCTTTGGTAAAAGAAATTAAATATGAATATCAAAAATATATACTGCACTTTATTAATTCTATTTTCTTGCATGCTTCAGGCAACTGCACAGGAAGTTCTGACCATTGAACAGGCCATGACGATAGCTTTGGAGAATAACTTCGAAATTAAAATTGCTAAAAACAATTCTAGAATAAACGAGACAAATGTAACTGTTGGTAACGCTGGAATGCTCCCAATTGCAACTGCAAATGTGACAGATAATAATAATGTTACTAACTCTACACAAGTTCGTCAGGATGGTACATCAACAACGTTGGATAATGCAAAAAACAACAGTTTAAACTACGGCGTAAGTTTAGGATGGACCGTTTTTGACGGAATGAGAATGTTTGCCAGATACGATCAGTTAAAAGAACTTCAAAAACTGGGAGATGCAGAGCTTAAAAGGACTATTTTAGAAAAAATTGGTGATGTAAATTCCGCTTATTATGATTTGGTGCAGCAACAGCATCAATTAGCCGCTTTAGATACTACAATTGTAATTTCGAAACAGCGTTTAACTTTGGCCCAAAACCGTTTTACGATTGGAAAAGCTTCAAAATTAGAGGTTTTAAATGCGCAGGTTGATTTAAATTCAGATCAAGTGGCATTATTAAGACAAAAAGAATCGTATGCGAATGCTAAAATTTTATTGAACCAATATTTAGCACGCGATCCAAAAATTGATTTCAAAGTGACAGATGAAGTTACTGTTGACAACAAACTTGTTTTAGCCAATTTAATTGATTTAGCTCAAAAGCAAAATCCAGCACTAGAATCTCAGATCATAAACAAACGTATTGCCGAATTGCAATTAAAGCAAGTTAAAGCAAGCCGTTATCCTACTTTGAGATTGACTACGGGTTATAATTTTAGCGAAAGCCAATCGAGTTTAGGATTTACAAGCGAGACTTCTAACAGAGGTTTAAACTACGGTTTTAATGCCTCAATGAATATTTTTGATGGTTTTAATCAGCATCGAAATGAAAAAGTAGCAAAAATGCAGATTGAAAATACCCAGATTGCTATCGAACAGCAAAATCTGATTTTGAATACACAATTAAGCACAGCATTTCAGACTTATTTAACCAACCTAGAATTAATTGATTTAGAAGAAGATAACGAAGCAATTGCAAGACAGAATTTAGAAATCACTTTAGATAAATTCAAAATTGGAACTATTACAACTATCGATTTTAGAACTGCACAGCTCAATTATGTCAATGCAAAAGTGCGTTACAGCAATGCGCAGTACGAAGCGAAATTATCTGAAATTGCCTTAAAAGAATTAGCAGGAAATATTAATTTTTAATTTAAATTTGTTTCAAAACAAACTTTAATGATTTCATACAATACCAAAGACTGGTTTACTTTTATTTTTCATTTTCATAAATCGGATACAGTTCGAAAACTGTTCCCTATAATTATTGCTATTGGAATTTATGCTGCCGTTGTTGGTTATTTGGAAGTCGAATATTTTAAAGTTACAAAAAACGATTACATCCACAATATTCCTATCATGCACGGAATGCTGGGTTTTGTTATTTCACTTCTTCTTGTTTTTAGAACCAATACTGCATACGACCGCTGGTGGGAAGGCCGTAAACTTTGGGGCGGACTTGTAAATAATAGTAGAAATTTTGCTATTAAACTTTCTGCTATTTTAAAAGAAGAAAACGACAAGAAATTCTTTAGAAAATACATCCCGATGTATGCTGACATTTTGCACAAACATTTAAAAGATGATGAAACCAGCAAAATGTTGTTTGAGGATGTTGATTTAGAATTAGATCACCACAAGCACAAACCAAACCAGTTGAAAAGAATTATGTATCATAAAATCAATGATTTGTATGAGGCTGGTAAAATTTCTGGCGATCAGCTGATTACTTTAAATGATGAATTGGTTTCATTTACAGATATATGTGGCGCTTGTGAACGAATCAAAAACACACCTATTCCCTACTCTTACAGTGCTTTCATCAAAAAGTTTATTTTCTTTTACACGATGACTTTACCATTTGGATATTCTGTAAGTTTAGGATATTTTGTTGCTCCGGTAGTTGTTTTTATATTTTATGTTTTGGCGAGTTTAGAACTTATTGCCGAAGAAATTGAAGATCCGTTTGGTGATGACGAAAATGATTTACCAACGAAAAAGATTTCTGAAAACATTAAAAAGCATGTTGAGGAATTGATTTAATAAAAAGTTAAATCTAATTTTTCATATCCTTATTTTCATTAAATTTAAAGTCTTCACTAAAAATTAAATTTCAATGAACAACCAACGATTTCTAGTCAATCCGCTTCAGTTATCACAAGAAAAATCTTTAAAGACACTTGTTGAAAACAGGACGATTTACAATCTTAACCATTGTGAATTGAATTTGTTTGAAACTTACGAATCGACTAAAATGGTTCCTCTGAAATTTAATGATTTAGTAGTAACCAGCATGCTTCGTGGCAAGAAGGTAATGCATCTTTTTGATGATCCTGAATTTGAATATCTGCCAGGTGAAACGGTAATTGTGCCTTCTAATGTTGAAATGAAAATCGATTTTCCCGAGGCATCAAAAAACAATCCTACGCAATGTTTGGCGTTAGCAATAGATCAGGCAAAAATTGCTGAAATTCTAAATTTTCTCAACGAGCAGTATCCAAAAGAAGGAAATAATATGTTTTGGCAGTTAAACTATCAGAATTATTTTTTTTACAACAATGTAGAAATGGCAGCAACCATCAATAAATTGATAAAGGAATGCATGAGCACTTCGATTACGAAGGATATTTTAGCCGATTTGACTTTAAAAGAATTATTAATTCGAATCATTCAGACTCAAACTTTAAAATCTTTGGATGAAGGAAAATTTCAAGAAACCAATAATCCAATCACAGAAGTTACAGCCTATATCAAGCAGAACTTAAAGGAAAACATGAATTTGAAAACTTTAAGCGAAAAAGCCTGCATGAGTACCACCTCTTTCTACCGTTTCTTTAAACGTGAACTCGGCATGAGTCCGATTGAATATATTTTGAATGAAAAAATAAAATGCGCTAAAAACTTATTAAAAAACCCAACGCTTCAAATCAATGAAGTTTGTTATTTATGCGGTTTTGAAGATGCAAATTACTTCATCAGATTATTCAAAAAACATGAAGGAATTACTCCGAAACAATATCAGTTACTTTTTATTAATTAGGTTCAAAGTTGCAAAGTGACATAGGTACAAAGTTTTTAAACTGAGACTGAAAACTGAAAACCGAGACTGAAAACTGAGACTGCGAATAAAACCTACTCAATCCTGCTAACTGGCTCTAAATTCTTCTCTTCTTCGGGAGTGAAAATTCGATATTCTATTTGAAATGTTTTCTTTAAAGGTGTTTCTAATGAAAAACCGCCAACGCCAAATGCATCTATTACTGTTAAAGTAAAATGTGCGTGTTTCCAATATTCGAATAAATCTTTGTCTACCCAAAATTCGGTATCTTCAATAACGCCGATACAAACATCTCCAGTTCGCTGATAATAACCGCCTTTTTCAAAACATTGTGGCTGCGTACCTTCGCAACAACCTCCTGCTTGATAAAACATTAAATCACCGTGTTTTTCTTTTAGAACTTTTATCAATTCTATTGCTTTTTCTGTGGCATCAATTCTTCTAATCATCGCTTTTTATTTAAAATTTAAAAAGCAGTAAACTCTATTAAGAAATCTACTGCTTTAACATAACCAACATTTATTCATTATTTTCAATCAAAATTGCCTGGAGAAAGTTTGTTTAATGCCATTAAATTTTCATTTAAAGCCCCATGCATTTACTCACTTTTTCCTAAGAATTCTCCAGGATTTTGATAGTTAGTCTTTTAGAAAAATCCTAATTTCTTTTTGTCATAGGAAATCAGCATGTTTTTAGTCTGGCGGTATTGGCTAAGCATCATTTTGTGATTTTCACGGCCAATTCCAGATTGTTTGTATCCACCAAATGGAGCGCCTGCAGGATAAGAATGGTACTGATTAATCCAAACACGACCTGACTGAATTGCTCTTGGAACTTGATAAATTTCGTGCGCGTCTCTTGTCCAAACTCCCGCACCCAAACCATACATAGTATCGTTTGCAATTTCGATTGCTTCTTCTGTAGTTTTGAAAGTTGTAACCGCTAAAACAGGTCCGAAAATTTCTTCTTGAAAAATTCTCATTTTATTGTGACCTTTAAATAAAGTCGGCTTGATGTAATAACCACCTTCCAATTCGGCACCCAATTTATTTTCATCACCTCCAGTCAATAATTCTGCACCTTCTTCTTTTCCTAGTTTGATGTAAGACATGATTTTTTCTTTCTGCACAATCGAAGTCTGAGCACCAATCATAGTTGATTTATCTAACGGATTTCCAGCAACAATAGCTTCTGTTCTTTCGATTACTTTCTTGATAAACTTATCGTAAATATCTTCATGAATTAACAATCTCGAAGGACATGTACAAATTTCACCTTGGTTTAAAGCAAATAAAACAGCACCTTCAACGGCTTTGTCGAAGAAATCATCGTCATGATCTGCCACCGATGGGAAGAAAATATTTGGCGATTTTCCACCTAATTCTAAAGTCACTGGAATAATGTTTTCTGTTGCGTACTGCATTACCAAACGCCCTGTAGTTGTTGAACCAGTAAAAGCTGCTTTTGCTACTTTTTTATTAGTTACTAACGGGCGTCCTAATTCAGCTCCAAAACCATTGACAATATTTAAAACTCCTGGAGGAAGAATATCTCCAATTAATTCCATCAAAACCATAATAGAAATTGGCGTACTTTCGGCTGGTTTTAAAACAATTGTATTTCCTGCTGCAAGAGCTGGAGCGATTTTCCAAACTGCCATTAAAATCGGGAAATTCCACGGGATAATTTGTGCTACAACACCAAGAGGTTCGCTTAAAGCGATAGAAACCGTTTGAGAATCTAATTCGGCAATTGAACTTTCTTCTGCACGAATTACGCCGGCAAAATATCTAAAATGATCAATTGCTAATGGAATATCTGCGGCAAGTGTTTCGCGAATTGGTTTTCCGTTGTCAATCGTTTCAACTGTAGCGATATATTCTAAATTATCTTCAATTTTTTGAGCAATCTTATTCAATAAAATACTTCTTTCTGTAACCGAAGTTTTTCCCCAAGTTTTAAACGCTTCATATGCAGTGTCAACAGCCAATTCTAAATCTGCTTTTCCAGAATGCGCTGCTTTTGTAAATACTTTTCCATCAATTGGAGAAACAACATCAAAGTATTCTCCTGCAATTGGTGCTACAAATTTTCCACCAATATAATTATCATATTGTGCCTTAAATTCAGGTCTTTTTGCTGTGGTGCTCATAATATTCTTTTTTTGATTTATACCAAATTTAGTTTCATAAAAAGAAACAGAATAGCACTTTTCATTCATGTTGTAGCACAAAATTTACATATTCGATTTTTTTAGTTAATTATAATATTTAATTAATAAAATTTTAATATATAAATTATCAAATAATTAGTACACATGATTTTTTAACTCATAAAAAACAGCAATAAAAAACCAAATAATTTTTTCTTTCTCCAAGTCGCAATCCTTATATTTGTAAACTTATTCAAGAATAAAAAAGTTACAATGAAAATATCTTACAACTGGTTAAAACAATTTATTAAAACAGATTGGACATCTGAACAGACTTCGGAATTACTTACAGATCTTGGCTTGGAAGTTGAAGTTGTCGAAAAATACCAATCAATTAAAGGAGGCTTAGAAGGAGTTGTTGTTGGACACGTTCTAACATGCGAAAAACACCCTGATGCTGATAGATTGAAAGTTACTACGGTAAATGTTGGTTTAGAAGCACCTATACAAATTGTATGCGGCGCTGCAAACGTTGCTGCGGGACAAAAAGTACCAGTTGCTACAATAGGAACTATTCTTTATGATAAAGATGGCGGCGAATTCACCATTAAAAAGGGTAAAATCCGCGGACAAGAAAGCCACGGAATGATCTGTGCCGAAGATGAATTAGGTTTAGGAACAAGTCATGACGGAATTATGGTTCTGGCAGAAGATTTAGTTCCTGGAACTCCTGCTTCTGAAGTGTTCCAAATTGCAAATGACGAAGTTTTCGAAATTGGATTGACACCAAACCGTGCTGATGCAATGAGTCATTATGGAACTGCACGTGATCTGCGAGCTGGAATGCTGCAACGTGGTGTAAATATCGAATTGATTACACCATCTGTGAGTAATTTTAGAGTAGATATGCGTACGCTGAAAATTGACGTAAATGTTGAAGATACTCATTTAGCTCCAAGATATTGCGGTGTGACGATTTCTGGAATTTCTGTTCATGAATCTCCAAGCTGGTTACAAGATCGTTTAAAAGCTATTGGATTAACTCCAAAAAACAATATTGTTGACGTTACGAATTACGTTTTACACGAACTAGGACAACCTTTACATGCTTTTGATGCTGCGAAAATCAACGGAAAAATCATTGTAAAAACGGCTGTTGAGGGAACTAAATTTGTAACTCTTGATGACGTTGAAAGAACTCTTCACAAAGAAGATTTAATGATTTGCGACGAAAAAGGACCACTTTGTATTGCGGGAGTTTTTGGTGGTAAAAAATCTGGGGTTTCTGACGGAACAACTACTATTTTCTTAGAAAGTGCTTATTTTGATCCGGTTAGCATTCGTAAAACTGCAAAAAGACACCAATTAAGCACCGATGCTTCTTTTAGATTTGAAAGAGGAATTGATCCAACAATTACAGAATATGCTTTGAAACGTGCAGCACTTTTGATTCAAGAAGTTGCGGGTGGAAAAATCACTTCTGATGTTGTAGAAGTTTATCCTAAAAAAGTAGAAGATTTTTCTGTTTTATTGAATTTCAGTCATGTATCTAAAATTATTGGTCAGGAAATTTCAAAAGATACCATTAAAAAGATTTTAGTTTCTTTAGATATTAAAGTAAACAGCGTTTCAGATTCTGGTTTAGGTTTAACTATTCCTGCTTATCGTGTAGATGTGCAGCGTGAAATTGATGTAATCGAAGAAATTCTAAGAGTTTACGGTTACAACAACATTAACTTTTCTAAGAAATTCAATGCAACTGTAGCAAATTCACCTAGAACAGAAGATTATAAAGTTCAGAATGTTATTGCTTCTCAATTGAATTCGCAGGGATTTCATGAAATGATGGCCAATTCATTGACAACGGCTTCTTACGCAAAATTATCATCTTCATTAAAAGAAGAACATAATGTTTCGATGCTGAATCCGTTAAGCAGTGATTTAGCAACTCTTCGCCAGTCTTTATTATTTTCAGGATTAGAAGCAGTTTCGTATAACATTAATAGAAGAAATTCGGATTTGAAGTTATTTGAATTCGGAAAAACATACCACAAATACTTAAACGGATTTGAAGAACACAAACATCTTTCTTTATTAATTTCTGGAAACAGAAATAAAGAAACTTGGACAAGTGCTCAAAAAACAACCGACTTTTTCTTGTTGAAAGGGTTTGTAAAAGCGATTTTAGCTCGTTTAGGCATTGAAAAGATTTCAAATGCACCAGTACAGTCAGATATCTATTCTGAAGGAACTGCGATTACTTATAATAATGATATTTTGGTTGAAATGGGTGTTGTTAAGAAACCTATTTTGAAGCATTTTGGTATTAAACAAGATGTTTATTACGCAGATTTCAACTGGGATTTGGTTCTAAAAATCATTACAGGAAAAATTAAGTATTCTGAAATTCCCAAATACCCTGAAGTTCGTAGAGATTTAGCTTTATTAATTGATCAAAATACAAGCTATGAAAGCATTTTTAATTTGGCTAAACAAACAGAAAAAACGCTCTTAAAAGACATTAATTTATTTGATGTTTATCAAGGTGATAAATTACCAGCTGGAAAAAAATCGTATGCTTTAAGTTTTACAATTCAAGACAACAGCAAAACACTAACTGATGCTCAAATCGATAAAATTATGTCTAAATTACAACAGACATTCGAAACTGAGCTTGGAGCTAGTTTGAGATAAGTTTTTGTTTCAGGTTTGAAGTTTCAGGCTTGAACTAACCACAAAGAATACAAAGGTTAACACAAAGTTCGCAAAGTTTTTTCATAAAGCTTTGTGGACTTTGTGTTTCTATATAGTTCCAACCTAAAAAGACTTGCGGACTTTGCGGTTAGAAAAACCTTTCAAGTTTCAAAATCGTTTTTATTCTATTTAATACGTTAAAGCAGCAAAAACTGGATAATCCTTAATTTTTTCTTTTCCGTTAAGAAAAGTCAGTTCCATTAAAAAATTGCATTGTACAATTTCACCGCCTAATTTTTCAACCAATTCGCATACCGCTTTTGCAGTTCCTCCTGTAGCCAGAACATCGTCATGGATTAAGACACGATCGCCCTTATTAATAGCGTCTGTATGCATCTCTAAACTATCAGAACCATATTCCAATTCATAAGAAGCCGAAATTGTTTCATATGGAAGCTTCCTTGGCTTTCTAACGGGTATAAATCCCGCATTTAGTTCTTGAGCCAATAACATACCGAAAAAAAAACCACGCGATTCTGCACCTACGACTTTATCGATTTTTTGTCCCTTTAATGATTCAACTAAAATTTTCAGGCAATTTGTTCGCGCTTCTGGGTTAATTAATAGCGGAGTGATGTCTTTAAACAAAATTCCTTCTTTAGGAAACCCCTGAATATCACGTACATAATTTTCAATCTTCATTTTTTTTTAAATTTCTGTTATTTTTCGCTTGTTTATCTAACATTTATGCCTATCTTTGCACCCGCAATAAGCAATCAACAAAGCTACAAAAAAATAGCCAATTGATAGCAAAAAAAGGCCTCGTGGCGCAACTGAATAGCGCATCTGATTACGGCTCAGAAGGTTACTGGTTTGAATCCAGTCGAGGTCACTACTCGGGACAAAAGAAAAATATCATCTTTTGTCCCGTTTTTTTTTGCCCTTAATCTATTGTTTACCAAGTATATACAGTTAACCATTTCATTGATTCGGGCGGTGCGGATTTTCTTTTCTTGAAATGTGAAATTTTCGGGAAAAATTAAACCAATTAATTCTCTACAATCAGCTAAAGTCCCACCATCAAAGGCCTCACCTAGTTTTAGAAGGTTTTCCAATCCGGTCGTCGTTAATTGCTCTATACTAGCCCTATCGTCCTCTACATTTCCAATGTCTTTTTCCAGCTTACTGATAACTGCATTGTATTCAATTTTCATAAGATTATAATCCTCAGCATCGATTTTCTCAGTAACTAATAAATTTCTGGCTACTGATAATTTCTTTTCGTAAACAGCAATCTGCTCAAGTGACTTCTTTTTTTCACTAGCTATAACTCCAGTATGCTCTCTATAACCTTCAAGCAGAACTGCCGTGTATAGCTTCTTAACTTCTGCTAAAGGTTTAAATTTATTTAAATGTTCTTTAAATATTTTATTAGCTACTTCTGAGTTTATTCTCCATTTGCAATCTTTATCACAATGATAATAGTAATAATATTTGCTTCTTCCTTTACATTTGCTTCCTGTTAACTTCAAACCACATTGTGGGCAAAGAAAAAAACCTCGCAAGGGGAAATTCTCAATAGTTTTAACTTTCGGTCTGTATGTCCGCGCTTTACTGTCAAGAACATCCTGTACCCGATAAAATAATCCCTCGCTGATAATCGCCTCATGTTGTCCTTTAACCCATTTTTCTTCTTCATCCTTGTATTTAGGAACAACTATTTTCCCGCAGTAAAGTGGGTTTCTAAGAATTACCCACAAGTTGCTCTTAGATAAAACAAGCCCTTTATCTTTAGCCATCTGATAAATAGATTCGGTACTAAAAACATTTCTCGCAACCTGTTCGAATATCCAAATAAGTTTTGCTGCTTTCTCTGGTACAATCGCAATATATTTTTTTCCATCCTCAGTAACCTTATTAGCGTATCCATAAGGCGCCATTCCCATATGCCTGCCCTCTTTCTTTCCACGTCTTAGTCCTTGAAAGGTATTTAAAGCTCGGCGGTCATTTTCAACCTCGGGTGCAGCCAGATAAAATGCAAGCATCATTTTATTTTCTGGAACGCTTAAATCAAGGGGCTGCTCTATAGCCTGTGGTTCTACACCTAATTTTCTTAGCTGATTAATCATCTGGTATGCGTCGCCGGCATTACGGCTAAACCTATCCCACTTCATAAAAAGAACCATGTTAATTTTATTTTTATATTTTTTCAAATCAGCAAGAAATTTTTTCCATTGAGGCCTGTTAAAAGTCTTTGCTGAATGATCTTCGTAAATTACATTACGTATCTGTATTTGGTTTATGCTGCAATATTTTCTTAGCATTTCTTCTTGATTCCGTTGGGAAAATCCTTTTTCTGCCTGCTCGTCGGTACTCACTCTAATATACAAGTCTGCTATCTTACTCATTTTCTTTTGTTTAAATGTTTCAATACAGCGATATTAGCAATTATTCTCAAGAAATACAAAATTTCCTCTGCTTGTTCAATAGTTACATCTAATCCCTCAGACTTTAGCATTTGTAAAGCTTTTTCCGCGGTCAACTTTGAATTACTGTAGTCAATATCTTTCTCCATTATTACACTTTTTAGAATTCATAAAATGTAATTTAAATGCAGAAATGCTTTATATTTATGTAGCAGCGGTATTTGTCCTTATAAGGAAGCCTATTTCCGATTTTGAATCTTTAACTCTAAATACTATAAGAAACTCTTATCAGTATTGACAATTTAAGCAACCTGAATAGTTGGCACCGATGGAAAGATATTTATTAATATAGCGGTTAAAAGAAATCGAAAAGTATTACATGAGATACAGAAACACTTTTCGTATTTTCTCGTTAACATAATAACCCACTAATCTTTCATATACGAAAAACCATTATTGCTTGCAATAGTGATCAAAGGCTGAATGGTTTCTTTATATCGCAAATAATCAAATCCATTGTCTTCTAAATCCGGAAAAATAGTGAGATAATCCTCTAAGTGTTTATTCTTTGAATTATGGCTTTTCACTATTTCATAAGCTGTTTTTTGGAGATTATAAAACTTATCGAAATGATTTTGAACGGATGGAAGTTTATCTCCTTTTGAACAATTAAATGTTTTATCTATTGGGATTAAATTCCAAATTAAATCATGAGAAACAAATGCGTGAGGTACAAAATGGTCCAAAGCATATTTCTTTTCTTCGAAAACTAATCGACTGTTGGTAAAAATACAGTCAACAGAACCTAATTCATTAAATACCAATTTCCAATATTCATTGGTTTGCTTAACTAAAGAATTCCTAGTGATCGATTTGCTTATCTTATTGGCAATATCAGGAACATTCAGATTTCTTTTTTGAAGAAATAAAGACAGATTCCAAAAACAAAAGTCCTTTAGTATCTTGGAATTAGATTGCAAATAGGAAATCCAGATTGGGTTGATCTCTATAGAATCTTTTCCTAAGCGATAAAGACATCCGTGATCAAAATTTTGAGAGAGCAAATAAATTTCATTACGATTACCTGAAAACCATGATGAAATAAACCAATGAGGAACATTTTTATCGAAATGATTTAATATCCTGATTGTTTCTGACTTACTACTGTTTTCCAGAACAGCATTTATTACACGTCTGTTTTCATTTATACTTAAGTCTTCAATTTTTACTATCGCTCTCACTGAATCTTGAATAAGATCTTGTTTACCAAAGGATACGTGAAAATAATTTACAGTATACCAAGAGCTACTAATCATTCTGGCAAATATTCTTCTTTTCTCGATATGAACGTTGCCTTCTTCTAATAATTCAAGAATAGCGAGAAACCAGTAGAACTTATAAGTTGCAGAAGTATTTGCAAAAACAGATGCTAACTTATTTACCGGCAGGTCTTGAGAATGTGGTAGGTTCATAAAACAGATTTATATGAAAATGATTCAAAGTAAATTTAAATAAAAAGTTTATTCATTAACTGTTTGAAAACATCTGTTGTAAATGAAAAACATTTTCGTTGATTAGTCTGTAGAAAAGATTAATTAGAATACTTCGGATAGCGCAGTAATTAACCGTCAATTTTTTGTAAATACTATTATCTGTTAGTAATTACTCCAACTTTATTGTCTTCCTACATTTAGGAAAATTTGTACATCCTAAAAAGTTTCCATATTGCCCGCTTCTTTTGGTCATAAAACCACTTTGGCAATCAGGACAAAGTAATTTGTTTTCTAATATTTCTATATTTTTAAATGTCTGATTGCAGTTAGGATAATGAGAGCAGCCTAAAAACTGAGTGGCATTTGATGAATTTTGCCTAATTACAAGTTTCCCTGTTTTACAGTATGGACAACTTGTTGTGTTTAGTGTTCCGCGAGTACTAGTTAACAGGTAATTATTATCCGTTAGCAATTCTTCTGCAAATAAGGAAACGTCTGATGGGATAAGTAATATAACTTCGTTTCTGGTTCTTGTCAACGCAACATAAAATAACCTGCGTTCTTCAGCAAATCTATATTCTTCGTTATCATTAAGTAATAGAGACAAAATAGGATCATCCGTCATTTTATTGGGAAATCCAAGTAAATCATTTTTAAGATTTAGCACAATAACATTATCAGCTTCTGTGCCTTTTGACTTGTGTACCGTTAAGAATTTAATATCAACATTTTCAAAGCCATTTACTTTTAATTTACCAGTGTTTTCAAAGTATTTTATTCTACTTGTTGCAGTTAGTTTTATCAGTGCGTTAATATCAAAGCTATGGCGTCCTAAAACCAGAATTGATTTATTGCCATATTTATTTACAAGTATTTGTATTTCGTTTATAAAAGCATCTTCAATTTGCTCTTGCTTGTAATGTACAAATTTAACTGGGTCTTGAAAAGGTTCTTTTTTCGACTTCGGATTTTTGGAAATTTGTTTAGCGTTTTTTTGTATGTATTTGGAAGTAACGTCAATCAGCGACTGCGAATTTCTATAGGTCTGTTCTATCAGTAATTGCTCATACTTTCCAACATATTTTCCAAAATTACTGAATAATGAAATGTCGCTTCCGGCAAAACGGTAAATGGATTGCCAATCGTCTCCAACACAAACCAGTCTTGCACCTGATAAATCCCGAATTTCCTTAATCAGATTAAAACGCGAAAATGAGATATCCTGATACTCATCAATGATGATGTACTTATAGGTGTATTTTGGCTTATTAATTAGCACAATATCAGTAGCTTTATTTATCATGTCATTGAAATCAATCTCATTTCTTTCTTTTAAGGTATTGTCATATTTTTCAAGAATTGGAAACACAAATTTCAGAAACATTTCTTGTCGCAAACGCATAAAATCGTTTTGGACTTTAGTTTTGTCTGAAAATAAACTCCTTAGTGAAGTATAGTTTAATCGTCTTGATTTGCTAAGGTTTATAAAACTCTCAATAAGTTTATTTATTTCCTTACCAAAGTTTTTGCCATTATCCGATACTTTTGTGTAGATGTTTTTTGCGTCTCTTGGCTTAAAAGCAACATTTTCGGCTTCCAACATTTCTCTTAATTTTTGTAATAAGATATTCTGCCTGTTGTAATAGGAATAGGTTTCTAGTAATTTGGTATTGTAAGTTTTGTGTGTATCTCTTTTTAACTGCAATTCTTCGATATACTTTTGCTCGTTAAAAGTAGTAAGCCATTTTGCCGTATTATTTTCATCCACACCAAAATGTTCTAAATATATATCATAGTCTTTTAGATAAAAATCAGGCCTGTACATAGTCTGCTCATGCGGATACGGTTTTTCATACTCATACTCAATACCGTTTAGGTATAAAAAATTGGCTATTATGAGTTCTTCCACACTTTTTACCCTTTCACCCTGCATGGTGTCCAGAGCTGCTTTTGACACAATATTCAAAGGTTCGCATTTGGATTTCAATGTTTGAAAATCAATTCCTTTCTCTGTATCTAATTTTTCACCCAATGAATCGTAATTGTCGTATTCTTCCGGAATATTCATATAGCAAGCCACATATTGAATGTAGGATTGCAATGCTTCGGCATCATAAAAAATATCCGTTTTTAAATACGCTTTTATAACACCGCTTAAAGTATTTTCGTTAGTAACAGCAGGAATCTCTGAAAGATGTTTTTTGATTATACCATAGCCCAATTTATGAAAGGTAGTTGCTTCTGCACCCAGTTCCATTTTTTTCAGCCTTTCATTTAATTCTTCAACGGTTTTTTGGGTAAATGATAATAATAAGATATTATCTGGGCTAATGTTTTTTTGTTCAATTAAGTACTGAACTTTTCCAAGGATTGTGAGTGTTTTTCCGGAACCGGCACCGGCAATTATTAAATTTGAATATTCGTCTGTTATTAATGCACTTCGTTGTTGCTCATCAAGCTTTTTTCCTTCAATGTTGTCGAAATATAGTCTTAGCTTATCTTTTTGTATATTGACATAATTTTGGTTGTATTTGGCTATGTAGCTGCTAAAATCTCCAAATATTTCATTGAACTTCTTAACAGTTTCTTCCTTCTTGTAGTAATTAGTTTTTTTCCTAAAGAATTTTCCTGTTGCTGAATACTTCAATGTTATTTGGTCACGTTCTACCCAAGTGACGTAGTCGCTTAATGTTTGAAGGTGATCAAGAAATTCAGTAACATGTTTTAAGTTATTTGTATAAACAAGGTTCTGATATTTTTTCTTTTCTAACGATTTCCGCATTACAAAAAAAAATAACATACTTACAATCGAGATACTGCTAATTATATATAACATAATTGCTGTTTATTTTTATTGATATTTTTGTATTTCATGCGACTGTTTCCCTTGCCTTATAAAAACCAGGCTATCTTGCTTGCTCGAGATATTCCATTACAGTTTTTAATTTTCGCTTACTCAGGGAATTAGTTATAAATGTTTTATGATTAGCAATTAAGAAGGCTTCAATTTCTAATCTTCCAAAATAAACTTCTATAAACGCAACATATAATTCTTCCGCAAAGAATAAATCTAGTTTTGATTCCACGTCCGATTCAAATTTTTTGGTTGATTTTATACCGCCAAATCTTGAATATCCCAATTGCTTTCTAAATGAATGATTGACGGTTCTATTTATTTCATTCATTCGTTCACGTAAATTACCACTTTCTCCGATATACAATATCTTATTGTTTTTTTCAAAAAGTGCGTACACTCCAGGGGAGCTTGGAACTCTACTTTCGCGCCAAATTTTATTTTTTTCAAACTTAATTCTTTCAGTTCGTAAAAGTTGCTCTTGCGCAAGATGAAGTACATCCAATAATTCTTCACTTGGTAAATTAATATTCATAATGGTGAATTGATTTTTATGATTTTGGTATGACTCTAACGTTTTAAAGCTAAATCAAGTTTGTTCCTCAATTAAACCTGTTATCTAATTGATCAAATTATTCCAAATACGAAAGTAACTTTCCATTAAGCAAACTGGGCACATCCGTTTAGTAGCTATTGCAGTAAGTTATTTTTTAATCTCAAAACTCGGAAATTCAAAAAAAACATTTCCTTTTTCCTTTTCATATATTTGGATTGTTTTCTCACCAAACCTTAATTTCAAATTAAAAACTTTATTATCAAAAAAATGATTATCTTTTTTTATGATATCTTCTAGATGAGTAATCCAATTCAGAATATCATTACTTCGCATAATAACTCTAATATTATGACCACTTGTGACTTTCCCAAATCCTGGGGACAAATATGTTCTTCCATTAATATTCATAAAACCAGATGACAAACCACTTTTCCACATTTTGTCTCTGTCCGCAGTCGTGAAATTTTGTCCAACTGATGGCAAGTCTGGTGCTAAAAACTTTTTCAAAATGTGAGGATAATTTTTTTCCAAAATTTCAAGCCACTTTATATCGCTGAATGAATCTTTATGTTTATCAAGTCCAAGAAATATAATACTCTTTTCATCAACATAAGCAAATAATAAAAGGTTGCCTCTTTTTACAAATTTAGGTTTCTTATCAGGCTCCAATGATAGGTGAAAATGAAAAATATTCCATTCATTACTTAAATGGTCAATTTGTTTGGATTGGATAATTTTATGTGTTTGGAAACAATTCAAATTTCCTCCATCTTCAGCCAATTTAATTATTGTTTGAATTTCTAATTTCTTGTAGTGCATCTTAATTTGCTCATCAAAATCAGGAACTATAAAAACATTTCTCTTCTTCGGTTCTAAAATCTTTAAATTCAAATTAAAAAAATCACTCAATATTTTATGAATACTCTGATCTAAAGAAATCTTTAATCCGGAATCATTTAAAATTTCGGAAATTTCGTTTTTTAAATCTTTGTGAAAATCAAAGTCTATCATTTTTTTTATAATTGGCGGCAACATTCTGATACTAAAGTGGATTTGGGATTAAATTATGTCTATTATTAAGTCTCAATTGTTTTTTATCATAAAATGTGATAGCGAACATGCGAAGCAAATCATCCCAAATACAAAACCAACTTCCAATTAAGCCAATTGTCCAAATCCGTTGTAGCTGTTATAAGCCGTTTTTTATCTTTTTGATCTGGGTTTGTTTTTTTGAACTATTTCCAAAGCACGTTGGTGTATATTTTGTTGATTTTTGTGATAAACATATTCTAAAATTAATTCAAGAAATTCATATGCATCAAGTATGTCTTCCAAAGCAACTTTTCCTATATGACTACCCTCATTCCCAATGATTTTGATTGCTAACAATAAATTAGATATTCGCTTATTTTTTAATTTATTCTGATAGTTCAGTATTCTATCGTGTAATGTTCTAAGGTCTTTTAATTTATTGTTGTGCCTATATTTTTTTGGCGCTTTTAAATCATCTAATATTAACTCAATTGAGTTTCTAATTCTGTTTGCGCATGATGACAAATCATTAAAGAAATGAGAAAATGAAAGTTTTAATTGTTCTTCGACTTCTTTAGGAACATTTTTTCCGATAGGAATTATTGCTAAATATGGATAAAAAAACTTTGGCTTATAATCATGATAACGAAATTCAACATATTGGCCGTCTGAATCTTCATAAGCATCTTGAATATCTTTAAGGACACTACCTGAAACCGAAACTACTTCTCCGCAGTTTTTATTTTTACATTCTAATATTCCGCTAAAAACATGTGATATGCCATAAGGATAGCTATACTTTATCATTTCCTCTTGACCAGGCATAAGTTTTGAATCTAATGTTTTTACGGCAAGTATTCCAATAGTACATTTTGGACAAACGTAATCTATGGGGTTATTGTCAGTAAATGTTCTTTTATGCCAAAGGTCTTTATTCATGTTGGTGTTTTAAAATGGCTTATAACTAGCATTTATGTCTAACAATATCCGGCTTATCCCCCTTGAATTGGGTGGCTACGTCTGACAAATACATATAATATTTATTACGAATGTATAAATAAATATTTACAAATGATCAACAGTGACTTGAGTTGTTCTATCTTCTTAATTTAGAAACTTTTATTGATTTTAGCTTACGTTTCACAAACGAGACGCTCGCGCTAGCTGTGAGATATAACTTCTAAACTATAAGTCAATTATTTTCATCTTCAATCTCATTTTGCGTCTGATTTTCTTCATTGATTAAGGAGTTTAATCTAAGATTTTCTATATAAATCTCCTTACTGTAAATAACAGTAATTCTTTTAAGAATCATAAATAAAATAAGGAAGATATCAATCGTATATTTATAAAGAAAAAAACCGAAAAAAAATTGAATAAAATAATTTAAATCCCTATACGTAAAAACACATAAAAGATTATTTAAAGGTTCACTTGTGACAATAAATATTGTTGAAATAAACAAGGCAATTAGGGCTTTTACAGAAACATATACTGAAAAAGAGACGTTGTATAAAGTCTCTTTAAGTAGATGCAACCTTATTTTTTTCTGTACATTGGATATTTTTAGATTTTCAGATGAAATACTTGAAATAAGAAGAACTAGAATATTTAGATAAAGACCAATCAGAATTGATAAACAAATACTAAAAATATTTTTTACATCACTATCTGGTATTCTGATTATAACTAAAATACAAGCAGTGAAAAATGGAAGATAAACAAACTCTTTTTTGTAGCTTGAATTATTTTCTTCGTTCATCAACGAGTCTTTGTGGCCTTTAATAATACTTTTTATGTTTAGCTTTGAATACATTATAAAATATTTAAGCCGAAGCCTTTAATTAATTTCTTTGCTTCTTTATTTATGTCTTTAAATTCGGAAAAACCTTTGCTATTATCAGCCACATTAATAATGTAGTATGGCCTAATTTTAAAAGTATCTTCTAAATCAATGGTTCGAGTATTACCATCTTTTGTTGCCACCACCTTTACATTTGCATTATCATCGAAACCTATTCTTTTAAACTCATTACCTTCGAAGAAACTATTATTTTCCTCTAAACTTTTTAAAATTTTCTTTTTTGTATTAACTGGAATTAAGGAATTTTCTAAAGGAATAATTTTTAATTCTATTTTATATTTTGAGCCATCAATATAAGTCCCTAAATACTGTTCAGCCCTATCACTTGAAACAATTTTTTGGCTAAGAGTAATACTATTGTAATCCCCATTCTGTAAGTATTCCGTAATTATTTCTGATTCTACAAAATTACTTACTTTGCAATTTAATCCAGATAATTTCCCATGTATAAAATTTTTCAGAAGTTTCTCAAAAACACCTTTCGCTGAATGCTTCCCTTCTCTTTCTAAAACAATAAAGCCATATTTCAAACCTAAAGGGATGATTATCATAAAATAATAAGGACGTTCAACTGATTGACCTTTTCTTTTTGTATACATCACCGTTTTATCTCTATTATTCTGTACAACGTCTTGCTCCTTGCCATCATCATCTCCAATCATTATCTTACCATTAATGTACCTTGAAGTATCATTATGTTTAAAAATACTTTTTGTTTCCCCTTCAATTTCTACCTTTTCAATTTTTGATGTTTTGCCATCTATGAGCATTGGCGGAAAAGTGTCTACAAAGTTGGCAAATTCATTTTTTAGTTTAACATATAAGTCATTGCCATAGACATCTTCTAATATTTGACTTTCATCTGGTTTTCTATTTGGATGAGCTATAAAAGTGTATACCTCTAACTTTCTGTTTTCCATGTTTTTTTTCTTGCGTTTGATATTATTTAGAGAATTTTGATTTTTTTCCTTTAAACAACTAATAAAATTGAAGTTATAATGGACATGCAAAAATTGTTAATTATAACTTTTTATTGATACGGTAAACCGTAATTACAAGTCTTTTTATCGCAAGTATATTGATAAATTAATATTTTAACAATAGGTATTTATACTTGTTTTTGTAATAGGGCATACATAAATGTAATAACAAACAAAAGATCTTTTTAAAATTACCAATAGACTCACAATTACAAATACTCTCTTCAAAATTGTTCCAATAGAGCATGGCATCAAAAGTTTCTTGATTTCTTTTTGTTTCTTATCGTAACATTGGTAATAAGCCCGTTTACACAACGTTTCATCAGGAACACTTCGGACAGCGGGGTTATCTCCTTTTTGGTGCGCTTCTAGTATGGGGTCTAACATATGTCCCATCCTTTCTTGTATAACCTTTAACATGTACTGTTTTACCAGAAGAACTATTTGTAGAGGAATTATAATAATTTGTGCTTTGTCTATTTGTATTGCCAGAATAACTACTGGAATTGTTTGGTATACTATAAATCGGATTTATTGCCCAACCCTTATAATTTTTCCATTTAATCCTTTTCTGTTTTTTTTCACTCTTTGTAATGTATGCTCCATAGCCTTTAGGTATGGTAGTAATCGATTCGCCACCACCATTAGAGTTTTTAAAAATTGGTGTATCTTCTTCGATATTTACAAAATAGTAGTTTGTAACACATGAAGTAACCAACAAATAAACTAAAATAAGTAATATTTTTTTCATAGTCTTTTTTAATGTTTATACATTTAAGTTCTATTTTGTTTTGAAGCATTTACGACGGCAACTATTGAAAATGCTATACTCCATAAGCTAAATATTATTCCTACAAAAGAGAATTCTTCTTTACTAATTCCAGCACTGGATAAAAATAATAAGTACCAGAGAAAGAAAATAGATGAAAAGATAATTCCTAATATTGACATTGCTTTCATGATTATATTTGTATTTAATTACCCTTTTCTTATTTTATGATTTTCCATAACTGCACAATTAAGCGGCAAATTAGTTTTTAAATGTATAAATAAGTAGGGTATATCTACCTGTTTTTTATTTATAATTTCGAAAGTTTTAATAACTCCCATACACTATAATCGAAAGTTGGTTCTACATTTTTTTTTATGTTTAGTTTATAGTCTATTTTATTTCTATTTTTAATTTTAAAAAAATAAATTTTAAAATTAAAAAATACAAGTCAAACAATTGAAATACAAAGGATTTATACATATAAAAGCAAATAAATATATCGAAAAATTCTTATTTAATTTAAATCCGAAATGAATACAAAACACTGAACTACAACACCTTATCTTTTATTTATTTTAGCGCTATTTTTTTATATATCTTTGCTTAATAAAATCGATACCATGGAACATATTAATCATTCAGATTTAGAGGGTGTAGCAATTGAAGTTGCGGCACAAACAGAAGAAATTATTGTTGACGCACATCAAATGCCAAACTCAGTTTTACAAAGGTTAATGGAGGAAGTAAAGAATGACACTGCAAACAACATGTTTGCTTACGATCGTGCCCATAACCGCCACAACCGTGGAAGATAAAAATGCCATTGAAGGTCTTGATACTGTTCTTGTAAAAGTAGCCAGTAGATGCAATATTAATTGCAGTTATTGCTATGTTTATAATATGGGTGATGATAATTGGAAAAATTTATCAAAATTCATGTCTGATGAAACAATTGATGCCCTATGTGAATCACTTAAAGAGTTAGTAGAAAACCAAAAAAAGTGTTTCAGTGTTGTTTTGCATGGTGGAGAACCTTTTTTACTTGGAACCAAAAAACTATCGCATTTACTAGGAAGTTTGCGAAAAGTTCTTCCCGTACATTATCCAATCAGCATACAGACCAATGGAATTTTAATTTCTAATGCAATTTTAGACATTTGTTCTCAATATAATGCAAGTGTTGCTGTAAGCATTGACGGTCCGGAACATGTTCATAATAAATACAGAGTCGATCATAAAGATGCCGGGACATTTAATGAAGTCTTAAAGGGTTTTGACATATTGGTAAACCACCCTAATTCTCAATTTCTAAATGCCGGATTATTAGCTGTTATTGACCCACTTTCGAGTGCATCAGAGGTTTATGATTTTTTCAAAACTCTATCAGCTCCAAGTGTTGATTTTCTGTATAAAGATGGTAATCATTCTAAGTTACCTCTTAATAAATTATCCCAAAATTCAACTGAATATGGTGAATGGATGGTGGAATTGCTTCAAACTTATTTAGCTGATTCAAATCCTATTCAGATACGAGTTTTGGATGATATGCTAAAAGTATTGCTTGGAGGAGTCGTTACAAAGGAAGGCTTGGGTATTACTGATTTTGCCATTGTCATTATTGATACAGATGGTACAATCATGAAAAACGATACCTTAAAAAGCACCTTTAATGGTGCTGACAAGTTTCAGGATAGTTTTAATATTAAACAGATTAAATTAGGTAACTTTTTAAAATCGGATGAGTTTGATACTTATCGTAAAATGCAAAGACCAACTAATTCAAAATGCTTAAGCTGTCCTGAACTTCATATTTGTGGCGGTGGAATGATTCTGAATCGATGGAGTAATGAAAATGGTTTTGATAACCCTTCTGTTTATTGTTCTGATCAACTTTTTTTAATTAAAAATTTGCGTGAAACTGTCGCGCAATTTACCAAAGCATATGTATAATCAAGAAAATTTAAATCTTTCTTCAGCAGTAGCTCAAGACATACCGTTTCCACATTTTTCTGCAACATCAGTTCTTAATAATCAATTGGAAGTAAAAATATATGATTGGTTTCAATCAACAGCAGAATGGAATCTAGTTGAAACAGATTTTTATGAACAGTATGAATTTAGTTTATTGAATGTAAAACTGCCTGAAGATTTAAAATGCTTAATTGAACGAGATTTTTTAAATACTATTGAAAATCAATTTACTAATTCATTTGACGCAAAAGGATTTAAGCTTGTTGATGTGGTAGCGCATAAATTAGTAAACTCTCAACATATTGGTGTACATAATGATTTTATTAATGACGAAGAAACTCACAGACTAGTACTTCATATTAATCCGGACTGGAAAGAAGAACATGGAGGTTATTTACTTCTGTTTAACTCATCTGATTCAAAAGATATGGCAAAAGTAGTTAGTCCTATTAATAATTCTGCTTTTGGATTTGAAATCTCAAGGAAATCACATCATGCTGTTTCTAAAATTTATGATTTTAAAAGGTTCACAATCGTTTATACCTTTAAACATCTATAAAATTGGATATACAAACAATTATACAAGATTATCTTAAGCAGCCTTTACCGCTGTGGGAAAATGAGGTTACGCAATTGCTTGTTGAACATAAATGGAAAGAATTAGCTTTACAATCTCAGATAACTCCAAATACATACACTATTGCCGAATGTGTTATCAAGGATAAAAAAGTTACTGAAACCAATCTACCATTGTCTGACAGTAATTATGATATTAAAATTGCAGTACCATCTGATGATTTAAAAGGATTTTATAAAAAACATGGTATAGAACCAATTGAAATTAGTACTGATAAGCCTGAGAATGAATTTAATAAAATTATCACAGCACTAGAGGTATTTCAAAAAATTGAGCCGATACAAAGTTTTATTTCGAAGATTGTAAAGTCCGTACAATTAATTAAAGCTGAATACTCAGATACAGATACAAGTTATAGCCATCCTGAAATTCCCTTTTCTATATTCTTTTCTGTTTGCGATGAGACTTCAATTGTATCTGATTTACGTGTTGCAGAATCTATCTTGCACGAAGCCATGCATCTTAAACTAACTCTAATTGAGAATATAGTACCCTTAATTATACCAAACGCAAGAGGTGTTTATTTTTCTCCTTGGCGAGATGAACCAAGACCTGCTCGAGGAGTACTACATGGACTATTTGTTTTTAAAGCTTTATTAGATTTTTTTGAACATATAATTAAAACTAACATGTCAGAAAAAAAATACATTCAATTACGAATTAACCAAATAAAAAAAGATTTATTCCAATTAAAGGATTTTGTTAAATGTGACGATCTAACTATAGATGGGGCCACCCTAATAACAAATCTATTGCCATCGAACTAAATTCTGCCTGTGGTTTAATAGCATCCCTCAAAGGTTGAATCATATCCTGAACGGCAGGAGTTGTAATATTGACACCCTCGTCAACTAGTAAATCGATTGAAGATTTCAATGCGTTTAAAATAACATATTTAGTACGTCTAGCTTCATCAATCTCAGGATTCCGTAAATCTAATAGCTTGATATTTTTAAGGCCACGCTTAGTGACTCCTGATATTTCTTCATTTACAAACCTTATATGAAGTCGTGGATCTTCCGTTCCGGGGTCGATTAGTACAGAGCTTTCTACTTTATTTTCAAGATGACTCCTGTTACGAGTTATATTTCCTGATAAAGGAAAAAAATTGCGCTTATAACTTGTGTTTGTTTTTCCTTTTGCAAGAAAAAGATTTGTCCATTCATACGCAAGCCAGTAATAACCTGGGTACGAGAAAGCACCTCTTGGCCATTTGTCTACTCTGCCCTTTGGCCGAAAATGTTCGACATGAAAAAAATCATTAACGAACTTTGCTTCACAAAAACAACATTTATTATGTTGAATATCTTTAAGTTCTTTTTTAACATCTTCGGACTTATATGCATCTGTAAAACTAAAAGTTCTACTACCTTTTCTATAATCCCTTGTATGTATTAAATAATCAACTTTCATAGCATTATGGAGTGCAGTTCCGGCCACAACAAGTGATGCAGGCGCTGCTCCTTTAATTATCTGAATCATTTATCATACCTTTTTCTTTTAATAATTTAGCAGCATTTCTAATTTGATCTATAATTTTTTGGTCTTCTTCATTTTCAATCACTGGAATACTAGAAAGTTCATTATTTAACTCTGACAATCTAGATTTGTCAGACTGTGACTGAACATCTTTATCTAAAATGTCGCGCCTATCATTTAAATCCTTTTCTATTTCGAAACTTCTCTCGCTTTGTAATCCAAATAATTCGCTTGTTGCAATTTGTCCAATCCTCCATCCCTTAACCACGTATGGATCGTTTTCAATTACAATTTCTGCACCTCTCCTACTTACAACACATAAATTTTCTAGTTCAGCTGATTGTGCCATAAATGGACTATGTGCTGTACAAATAAATTGTGTCTTTGGAAAATGGTTGATTAAAAAGCTTTTCAAACTTCTCTGCCAAACAGGATGCAAATGCAAATCAATTTCATCTATTATAACGACAGCGGGTTCATGTAAAGGATTTAAACTATCAGGATTGAGCCATAACATTCTAATAGCTAAATCAACTGCCCAAGAAAGCATTGTCTGATAGCCTAAACTTATATTAAATAGCGATATAAGTCCATGATCAGTTTGAATTTCAACGATTTTTTCATTCTTTAATCCATCTTTATTAATAGGTGGATTTATAATTATTGATTTTGCATTTTTGACATCAGGCAAAAGATCTGCAAGCAATTTTTTTAACGTGTCAAGTAATTTTTTAGATGAAAATTTCTTGTCTTTTGGATTTTTTACTTTTTTATTTTCTAGCTCTTCTTTAATTGCAGCATAATCTAAATATGCCAAAACCTGCTCAGGATCATATAATTCTCCAAAATCAGATAGCAAATTAAATGTCGGATCTGTCAATTCTCGTTTCTCAAAATTTTTATGCACTAAATGTCGACTAGCTCCATATGCAAAAAGATTGGGTGTGTTAAATTCTAATATTTCTGATGAACCTGGCTCTACAACCTCCAATTTACCACTAATTCGTTCAAAATCCATTGAAATAGAAAGTACTTCTGCGGGTATTTGATTTAATTGATATCCATTTGAAAATGATGCAAAAAGCTGGGTTTTAATATTCTCACCTTTGCGTAATATCTTATTGTAAACCTCCACATCATAACTTAAATCATCCATTGCCGGCTTAATTTTAACTGATAGCTCTGAAGGATTCAATATTTCCTCTTTCGAAATACCAGTAATCTTTGATATTTTTTCAATCTCATACTTTTCGTCGTGCAATAATTTAGCAATTCTTAGTTGTTCAGTGTATTCGTGCTTAGGTGGTGCCGGAACAGGAACCATCCATGCTAAACATTTTAACAATGTAGTTTTACCGACCCCATTATCCCCCAAAATAAGAGTCCATTGCGCTATACTACCGTCATTATTTAATAAACTTAAAGTTTGTTCATTTTCTCCAAATGACTTCACATTCTTAATTTTTAATGATGTAAAATACATTGGTAATGATCTTTTGTCCTTTGTTTCTTGCTGTGGCATTTTTTAATTTTTATTGAAAATAAAAAAAATAAATATTTTAATTACTATCTGATTAATTCTACATATTTACTGCCTACCAATAATTGGATTAATTCTGTCACGCAAATTTAATTCAAATATAGGTCTACACCAGGTTTAAGCCATTATTCGGATTAGCTTGTTTTCTAAAATATTCAATTATACTCGTAATTATTATAGCTATAAAATTTATTACTGTACCAATTCTGTAGGATTTACGGAAACAACATATATAACTTGACTAATTATTTTTTTTACCTACATACTTCTTAGCAAACTCTTCATAAGTTTCTGACGTTTCATCTTTCCAATTAGTAGGCTCTATCAAACTATGTATGCTAATACGTAAAAGTTTCGCTATTTGATAAAACTCCTCAAGGTTTGGTTGCCTTTTATTGTTACGCCATAAAGATATAGTAGATTCTGATTTTCCTAAATATATAGCAATTACTCGGTTCTTAATTTTCTGATCGTCAAAGACTTTTTTTAATCTATTTAATTTCATTCTTAAAAATTTTATCAAAAAGTTTTGCGTTTAACGTAAAACTTTTATACATTTGTATTTATAATTTTGCGACATTTAATTTTAATTAAGTCTAATAAGACTTGATTGATGATGTCTCTCATGAAAGAAAACCGCTAAAAATTCCACATGAGAAGATATGAGTTCGCCACTATCTATTAGATTTTACTATTTTTGTATAATATCTAATAGGGCGAGCTTCATGTAAATCTTTGTGGACTACAATTTCGATTGTAGGGTTCTTAGCGGTACCTCTTTTCAAAGTTTTGAAGTTCGCCTTATTGTTTCTCTTCATTACTTTTCTGAAAGACATCGTTCAACTATCATAAAATAAATAATTGATGAGAACGAATTACTTAAAACCCTTTATTGTCAGACCCCCTTAATCATGGTCAACTTTTTTGTTTCCCCATTAAAACACAGTGGAGATCTACATCATTTAGTTTGCTTTCGTAAGAGACACGATTTTGTAAGCCATCTTAATAATAGCTATACTACAGAAAACTATAAATTGCAGTAATTAGACCTCCATAACTACTCTCTCGTTTATGCTTAGAATGATCAGATAAAATCTTTAAACTCGCACTTTAAAAGTATATCCTTTATTTCTATTTCACAACTGAAAGTTTAAAATGTTTTCTAAAAATTTTACAATGAACCGTTTCATCACATTTGCTAGCTATCAAATAAAATCTGATAGGTTCTTTTAAATTTGATTTAAAATATACACTCTTACTAGGCTGCAACTAAGGAAACGGCAGTGTGCCTTGCCAAACATTTACCTCTAAACTAAAATGCGTATGGAATAAACTACTTGAAGCCAAAATTGAAAGTTCAATTTTACTTCAAGATAAAATAAAAGGCCCTCTAACTCTTCTTGGCTGTTGACTAGAGGGCCACAGCTAATAAAACCAAAGTTTCATTTAACCAAACCAAAATTATGAATATTTTTTCATTCCCAAAGGGTGGAAGAGCTCACTATTGCCTAATTTTTCTAGGTTTTATCCTGCCTTTTTCACCAATGTCTGCCAAAAATGACTCCCGGCAAGGCAATTTATTATCTCAACAACATAAGGTTCAGGGCACTGTAACAGACGGTACTAATCCCCTGCCCGGCGTAACCATTGCTATTAAAAACAAAAAAAACAATGCCGTAATTTCAGATTACAGCGGTCAGTTTACACTTTATTCCTCTCCCTATGACACTCTGGTAGTATCTTATATAGGCTTTAAAACTGCGCTGGTTCCCATTCAGGGACGCTCAGTTGTAAACATTGTACTATCTGATGACACCACAACTCTGCAAGAGGTTAAGGTTAATGCAGGATATTATTCCGTAAAAGAAAGCGAACGGACAGGAAGTATTGCTAGAATCACCTCCAAGGATATCGAAACACAGCCTGTCACTAATGTGCTTGCTACCATGCAGGGGCGTATGGCGGGAGTTAATGTCACCCAAACCACAGGAACACCCGGCGGAGGATTTGAAATCCAGATAAGGGGACAAAACAGCATTCGTCCAGAAGCGAATGCCCCTCTTTATATTATAGATGGTGTTCCCTATGCATCCGATGCAATAGGCTATTCTCAGACCTCAACAATTTTTCCAACTACAACAAGTCCTTTAAACAGTATCAATCCCGATGCAATAGAAAGTATCGAAATCTTAAAAGATGCCGATGCAACTGCCATTTATGGCTCGCGTGGTGCTAACGGAGTAGTTCTTATTACCACTAAAAAAGGGAAAGAGGGAAAAACAAAATTCACTATCAATGCTTCCAATGGAGCCGGAACGGTAACCAAATTCATGAAACTCATGAACACGGAACAATATCTGGCCATGCGACGTCAGGCCTTTGCAAACGATAAAATAACTAGCTATCCTGCCAATGCCTATGATGTGAACGGAACATGGGATCAAAATCGATATACCGACTGGCAGAAGGAACTCATTGGTGGCACCTCTCTCATGAATGATCTCCGTGGAAGTATTAGTGGGGGATCCGAATATACTCAGTTCCTTTTTAGCGGGAACTACCATAGCGAGACAACAGTATTTCCAGGTACTTTTAATTACAAAAAAGGTGCTTCAAATTTCAATCTTAATCATAAGTCCACGGACGGTAAATTTCGTATGGTGTTCTCAGCTGGCTATACAATACAAAACAATGACCAGCCCGCAGGTGACTTCACTACAGAAGCCCGTAACCTTGCCCCTAATGCTCCAGCCTTGTATAGTACAGACGGAAATCTAAACTGGGAAAATGGAACATGGGATAATCCCCTTCGAAACCTTTACGCTAAATATTTATCCAAAACAAAAGATCTGCTTGCAAATACAGTTCTATCTTACGAAATATTGCCAGATTTGGTATTAAAAAGCAGTTTTGGTTACACCGATCTACAACATACAGAAACAAGGATTACCCCTTCTACCATTTATAACCCTTCGTACGGATATACCAGTGCAAACTCCATTTTATACCGAAACAACACCACACGAAATTCATGGATTATTGAACCCCAAGTCAACTGGGAAAAGGAATTTGGCGGCGGAAGATTTGGAATTCTATTAGGAGGCACTTTTCAAAACCAGAATACAGGACGTTTGATCCAGTCCGGAACCGGATTCAGCTCCAACAGCCTTATCTATGACCTCGCTTCGGCAACTACCCGATCCGTACAGGTAAACGATGAAAACCTGTATAAGTATCAGGCATTTTTTGGTAGAATTAATTACAACTGGCAAGACCGCTATATTGTAAACCTGACCGCAAGACGGGATGGATCTAGCCGCTTTGGTCCCGGCAACCAGTTTGCTGATTTTGGTGCAGTTGGAGCTGCTTGGCTGTTCTCAAATGAAAGCTTCCTAAAAAACAGTTCGTGGCTAAGTTTTGGAAAACTTCGCACCAGTTATGGAACAACTGGTAATGACCAGATTGGGGATTATCAGTTTTTAGATACATACACTTCGTCGGGTGTTAACTATCAGAGTATCGCGGGGCTTCAGCCTTCGCGTTTATTTAATCCTGATTTTGGATGGGAGGTTAATAAAAAACTGGAAGCGGCTTTGGAATTGGGATTTTTTGCAGACCGAATATTTGTAACCGGAGCCTGGTATCGAAACCGTTCCTCCAATCAGCTTGTAGGTATTCCATTGCCTGGGACTACAGGATTTACACAATTGCAGGCTAATCTGAATGCCACTGTAGAAAATACAGGATTGGAGTTTACCCTGCGTACGGTCAATTTTTCCCGAAAAAGTTTTAAATGGTCAAGCAATTTTAACCTTAGTATTTCCCAAAACAAACTTATTAGCTTTCCGAATTTGAAGAGCTCGACCTATAAGGATAAATACCGAATCGGCGAACCGCTCAATATTCAATTGTCATACCAATATTTGGGTGTTGATCCTCTAACAGGAATCTATCAGTTTGCAGATGTTAATGGAGATGGTTTACTGTCATCTCCAGATGATAAACAGACGATTGTAAATCTGAATCCTGATTATTTTGGGGGTTTGCAAAATCAACTGACTTATAAAAACTGGAGAATCGATTTTCTTTTTCAGTTTGTAAAACAGCGCAACAGGAGTTTTGGCAGCATCCCGGGCCTTATGTATAATCAACCAGAAAGAATGGTCAATAGCTGGCAACAACAGGGGGATACTGCTGCTTATCAGGTTTATACCACAGGTTACAACTCAGCAGCTATAGCTGCCCAGTCACGCTACAGCACCAGTGATGCAGGTATTGTGGACGCCTCTTACATCAGACTTAAAAATGTATCAGTCAGCTATAACCTTCCTTTGAGATTGCCGGAAATACAATGTAGCATTACTCTTCAGGGACAGAACCTGCTGACTTTTACTTCCTACGAAGATGGCGATCCTGAATTTAAGAACAGTGGTTATCTGCCTCCCCTTAAAATAATTACAGGTGGTGTACAATTAACTTTTTAATAATCCTGCTATGAAAACAATATATCCAAAGATTACAACCCAAATGCAGATATTTTCTGCAATAGTATGTTTAAACATTTCCTTATTGGTTATTTCCTGCGATTCATTTGTAGAAGTCGAATTGCCAAAATCACAACTGACCAAAACTGCTGTATTTAAAGACTACACAACAGCCAACGCTGCAATGTCCGATATATTTTCAAAAATCAGGGACAAAGGTGTATTGACAGGAACGCAGTTTGGTGTGACAAATTATTTAGGTAACTACGCCGATGAGCTTACTTTTTATGGATCACCTACCAATTCGACCCTGCCGTTTTATAACAACACAGTATTACCTTCCAACAGTACTGTAACACTATTCTGGAACAATTCATACAATCAGATTTATGCCGCAAACGCCGTAGTCGAAGGTCTTCAAGAATCATTGCTAAGTACGCAGGAAAAAGCACAACTGGAAGGCGAAGCCTTATTTGTAAGAGGGATGCTCCATTTTTATCTGCTTCAGCTCTTTGGTGATGTTCCCTATATTACCAGTACGGATTACAAGGCAAACAGCATTACTTCTCGAATGCCTGAGCAAGAAGTTTATAAAAATATAATCAATGATTTAAGTACCTCTGCCGGCTTACTGTCAGCCACTTATTCCGGTACAGAAAGGGTGCGTCCTAATGCATTTGCCGCTAAGGCAATGATCGCAAGGATATATTTATACAGAGAGGACTGGGAGAATGCTTCAAAAATAGCGACAGAGATTATAAACAATAACTCCTTGTATGTTTTTGAGGACAACCCTGACAAAGTATTTTTAAAAGGCTCAACAGAAACAATCTGGCAGTTTATGCCTTCGGTTGCCGGTAAAAACACTGATGAAGGAGTTCTTTTTACTTTTGTTTCCGGACCACCATCCTTAATTGCCCTTAGTCCCTCACTGATTAATTCCTTTGCGTTGAATGACCTGAGAAAAACACGCTGGACTACTGCTGTAACAAACGCATCCGGCACATGGTATCATGCTTCTAAATACAAGGAGTCAAAAGTTTCTGCGGCTTCAAAGGAGTACTCCATTGTACTGCGTCTTACAGAACAATATTTGATACGATCTGAAGCCAGGACGCAGCTAAAAAACTACAGCGGTGCTAAAGAAGATCTGAATAAAATTCGAAAGCGAGCCGGATTAAACGATATAACAGCCAATACAAAAGAAGAAATTCTAGACGCCATTATAGACGAAAGAAGAAAAGAACTTTTTACCGAATATGGACATCGTTTTTTTGATCTCAAACGAACTGATAAACTCGATGCTGTATTATCGCCCATAAAACCTGGATGGAATACTACCGATCGTCTTTTGCCTATTCCGGAGAGTGAATTCATTGTCAATCCTAATTTGGGTTCTCAGAATCCGGGCTAACCAATTTCATTTCTCAAAAAAGTCATATCAAATGAAAACGCACTTTTGTACAAACATAAGATTACCCCGCCGAAAGGCATCCTTTTTTTTAGTTTTAATTTTGCAATTAGTAGCCTGTCCCCTTTGGGGGCAGGAATTGCAAAAAAAAGCACTTACCGTTGAAGATTATTCAAAATGGGGAAATTTAAGGCTTGGTAAAGTAAATGTAAATGGGCAATGGATAAGTTACACAATATCTTATGAAAATGGCCTTGATACGCTATTTGTAAAAAATACAAAATCATTACAAATATTTTCTTTTCCGTCAGCAAACAGGGAAGATTTTATAACTCCGGAATGGTTTGTCTGTCAGTCACCAACTGCATTGCATTTGAGGAACTTGAAAACAGGAAAGCAGGAAATAATACCTCATGCCGGTCAATATCTTTACTCCCCTATAGCCAAGCGACTTCTGATCTTGATAGAAGAGAAAGGAAAGGAAAACACATTGATTCTTCGCCAACTTGATGGGAGAATCGAAAAAGAGATTGTTGGCGTTAATGAATTTATAGCAGACCCAACAAAGCAAATGATTCTTTACACAACTACAAAAAACAAACTCCACGAAATTAGTTTTATGGAGCTGACAGGCGAAAAAAGAAATAAAAAATTATTGAGCGGGTCTGCTTCTTTTACCAATCTTGTTTGGCACTCCAAAGGAAAAGCACTGGCTTTTATTGAAAAAGCTGAAGACAAAAATGATTTTATCAATACTCTTTTTTACTATAACATGAATAATAGTAGGTTATACAGTCCAAATCCTTTAGAGTTTAGAAAGTCATTCTTAGGAGATTCGCTTTTTGTTCCAACGACAAGTTATAAGTTAAAAATTTCTGATGATTTACAAAAAGTTTTTTTTGCCGTGCAGCAAAAAGCAAAATCAAAAAAGCAATTACCTTCTGATGTACAGTTATGGAATGGAAATGCCAAGTGGATTTATCCCATGGAAGAAAAACAGAACAAAAAAACTAACCTTGCGCTATGGTGCCCTAGTGCTGATAACTATCAGTTTATTTCCAATGACACGCTGCCGAAATTTATGCTGACCGGCGATCAGAATTATGCACTAATCTCCAATCCAAAACAATATGAACCACAATATGATTATGAAGGCAAGAGGGATTTTTATCTCGTTAATTTGTCTACCGGTAAAAGCAGTTTGCTCTTAAAAAATCATTCAGGTCACTTTTCCCATACTATTCCTTCTCCAGAAGGAAAATATATTGCCTATTTTAAAGAGGAAAATTGGTGGGTTTATAATATTGCCAATAAAACGCATACCAATATTACCAAAAATATCGGTTCACCTTTTGCTAGTGACGAAAATCAGCACCAGCATAAAAATAATTATCCGGATCTGGGCTGGACATTATTGGATAAGGAAATACTATTATGTGATGCCTATGATATCTGGTCAATACGACCTGATGGCTCTTCTGCCCGGAGATTAACTCATGGCAAGGAAACCAAAACTCAGTTTCGACTGGCAGGATATTCCATTAAACCTGTGAGCAAAATAAATTACAGCGGAAGAATCCATGATCCAATCGACCTAAATAAAGGATTATTGCTAGAGAGCACTAACATTGAAGGGCATTTTGGTTACTATAAATGGTTACCGAAATCCATGAAAACGCTAATATTTACTAACAATTCACGTCTGGATCAGCTGACTGCATCAGCGATGGGAAATGTTTTTGTATACAGTGAAGAGCGCTATGACCTTGCTCCTAGACTGATGCTTTACAATCGGTTGGGCAAAGAGTCAAAAGTACTTTTTCAAAGCAATTCTCATCAACAAAATTTTCATTGGGGAAGATCAGAATTGATTCATTATAAAAATGCGAAAGGAGATTCTTTACAAGGGCTTTTATATTATCCTTCCCATTATGACAGCCAAAAAAAATATCCAATGATCGTTTATATTTACGAAAAACTGTCTCAGGATCTTCTACATAAATATATCAATCCCTCGCAGTTCTCAGGTGATGCCGGTTTTAATATTTCAAACTTCTCCACTCAGGGATATTTTGTACTCGCGGCCGATATATCTTACGAACTTGGAAATCCTGGATTATCCGCAGTGGACTGTGTGGTCTCAGCAACGAAAGAAGTGATTTCTAAAGGAGTTGTATTACCCAATAAAATCGGACTTACGGGCCACTCATTTGGAGGATATGAAACTTTTTTTATCATCACTCAAACCAATATCTTTGCTGCTGCTCTAGCTGGAAGTGGCGCAACAGACCTGACCAGTTTTTACCTTACCTTGGGATGGGATACAGGAAGACCCGATATGTGGCGATTTGAGAGCCAACAGTGGCGCATGGGAAAATCTTTTTTTGAAGATAAGGAAGGTTATGATAGAAACTCACCTGTTGTCCATGCTAAGAATATTACCACACCACTTTTATCATGGACCGGTGATCAGGACAAACAGGTAAACTGGAATCAAAGCATCGAATTTTATCTCGCATTGAGACGGCTTGGAAAGAAACATATACTTTTACTATATCCCAATGAAGGACATGTCCTTTCTAGCAGTAAGAATAAAAAAGATCTCTCTATGCGATTTCAAGAGTGGTTTGATTACCATTTAAAAGATACTATACCTACAGAATGGATCAGAGCAGGATTAGAGTAACAACTTGTATCAAAACCAAAGCAGCTCTCCAAGAGCTGCTTTGCACTTTTTTAATATCATTATTAATAAATTTACGGACGATACAATTGTTGAGCACAGGTTGTTTCACTGTCTGGATCCAATGCTTTTGCTTCTGGTCCTGATGGATAAAAAAGACGACATGTATCGTCTCCACTATCACTACATTCCACTTCAACACTACAAGGATCGCCTGGTATGGAAACATAACCAATTACAGGAGCAATATCCGCTTTGGCACTTTGCATAGATGTGGTTGCAAAGGCACCTACGATTCCCAATACAACAACTGCAAAGGGAGTCATTTTTTTTAAAATTAATGGTTTCATAATACTATAATTTAAAGATTAAGGTGATCTACTTTTTTCTACAGGTGTTCGATCTGATTCCTGATACTTGCGCAAGTATATTTTAAGTGCATCAAAGACTTTTTTTTGATACATTTTTTAATTCATTTTTTAGTTTATCGTTTAACTGATACATTACTAATTTGGTATCGATAAGGGCATATAGATAGGTTGGTGTAACTATAAAATTTCGAATCTTTCTCTTATCAATATCATAAATATGACAACTGAACAGATATACTTTTCTATTAAGATCATATACATCTATAACCGAAGCCTGTTCCCAAATTTTCTTCTTCTCGAATCGACCAGGAACATTTGAATGGACAAAAAGAAGATGTCCACAAATACTACTGTCTGCATTGACACATAAAGCTGGTCTTGCCATTGTCTGTTCTGTTTTGTTTTTGAGATATGCGACTTTTATTTGTGCCTGTGATACCGTATCGATCGTGTTTCCACGATAATCCAATATTCCATCTTTATCTGCTACTATGTATTCGTTCCTGTAGGTATAGATATAAACGATTCGCTTCATTTCTGCACTATAATGAAGCATTCCATCGGTATCAAAAACTCCATCGATTTGTTTTTGCAACAAGCTCGGGGCTAATTTTATCTTAGATTCCTTTCCTAATTCAAAAATTCCTAAAATATTAGTACTCCTAGTTTTATGAATACCCCTAAAGGCAAACGAATTACTGTCAATTGGCATAGCTATATTAAAGTATGGAAGTTTTGTATTTTGTAGTTTCGCTACCCAGGCAGTTGTTTTTCCTTTAAAAATTGCCGGACTCCTGCCGTCTAAAATGTAGAAATATGGTGGTTGAACACGTATTCTGAGAGATTTAAAGGAAAAACTGTCGCTATCTATTTTTGCTCTTATTTTTTGCTGTTGCAAAAGGGAATCAATAGACAGTAGATAAAGAGGAACCGTTGAATTTCCAAGATATACATTTCCATCGCCTGAACCCGCAAAATAATACGAATTATATTTTAGATCGATAGTATGTTTCAAAGTAACAGGCTGGTGTGGATAACGTCTGATAAAAGGATTTTGACGGTGCATAATTTGCTCCGATGAAAGAAATAAAACAATAACAATTACCGTACTTACTAATAGTCCTAAAAATAATTGAAAAGGATAAAACAATTTCCATTTATTATTTCTTTCCTGAATTAGACTATGATTTAACCATAGTGCAATTCCGCCTATCATTACAAAGAAAATATTGAATAAGAGATGCTGCTGCCAACTCATCTTCTCCAAAATCCCGCCGCAGGAACAAGGAAGAAATGAACTGTAATTTAACATAATAAAAATGTATGCAGTAAACATTACCATTAAACAAAATCCTGCATAAAGAGCTTTAATTCTAGTTTTTGGAAATAGAAGAAAAAATACAAGACTAAATTCCACTATTAATACAGTCCAAGAAACCCATTGTGCGAAGGCGCTTAATAAAGGAGATTGTGCTAATTGGACTTGAAATTTTTCAAAGTCAAGGCTTTTGTTCATGGCTGCGTAGACAAACAAAAGGATATAGAGTAGACAAATTATCTCTATTATAATTTTTTTAAATCCCGTTTTCACATTCAGTATCATAATTACTCGATTTGAATTCAATAATGTAAAATTCTGAATTCCAAACCTATAACACTTACACTATCGGGATCAAAAATTAATTATGAAGGATTAAAGTGATCCAATGGCAAAAAACCACCGGCTTTGCCTCTGCCGAGTTCTTTAGGAGAAAATCCAAACTGCTTCTTGAATGATTTAGAAAAATTAGGATAGCTGTTAAAACCATTCATAAAGGAAATATTCTTCAGCGGAATATCGGTCTGCTCTATCATAAGGTAAGCCCTTTTTAGGCGCTGCTCTGTATAAAACTTGTAGACACTTGTATGGAAAAAATGCCTGAATCCGTCTTTGAGTTTAAAATCATTTGTACCGAACTGTCTTGCTAGTTCCTTAACAGATGGTAATGGTTCAGTCAAATTCGCAAGTACATAATCATAAACCCGCTGTATTAGGCGCGCATCAGTATGTTTGAAATTAGAATGCCTGCTTAATTTAATTTCAAATGATTCCGAAGCAGCTTCATTAACCTGGAGAAAGGGAGCCACAAAACTAAGGACGGTAAATTTACCATCCGATAATCTCGATACGGAACACTCGGCAGTTACAATCAGCTTTTTGAATGTTATAAAATTCAGTGTAATGATTTCACCCGATAAAAGCATTTCTTCCAGTTCTTTTCTCTCAATGTCAGACATAGTGCTAAAGTCATCATTTAAGAAATCCTGTATCGGGCGTCTGAGCATTTCGGCTGCATTATAACCCAAAATTTCCAAGGCTCCTTGATTTACATTTTTTATGGAATGGTTTTCATCTAAAATAAAAGTTGCAAGTGTTACCATCCTATGAGTAACATAGGGATTTACAAAACCGGAATGAAAGGCAGACTCTTTAAGTTCTTCGGCAACCATGTTTACAAGAACCACCAGGGTTTCAATTTCGTCGTCATAACTACTCAGGGGGATATGACCATTGAAGTTGCCCCGTGCTATCTCAAATAACATCTTGTGCATGGATATTAGCCGCTGGCGATTGTGGGGTCTCTTCATCGGTCCTGATTTTATATATACTTCTGCCTAGTTAGATCTGTTCTATAGAAAGCCTTTAAGATAATCCAGTGCTTCCTGCTCAATGGTAAAAATTCGGGTAGGCACAGAGGGCTTGCTGATTTCCAGATAAAAAGTGCTCATTGTCATTGAAACGTTTTCACTGCCAATCAATGCGACTGCTTTTGCAAGCAGAGATCCAGATTTAGCAAGATAGTCTCTGGCTGCTTTGTCAATGGAGGCTATGCCCCTGGTATCACAGAAGACAGGAAGAAGTCTCTCATTTTGAAATGCAATCCTGTCAGCTACAACGCGCATAGCCACTTCTAAATCAATTGCTGTATTGGGTTTATATTCGAAAAAAAGAATTCCTTTTTCAATCCAAAACCTCGCATTTCGATTCTCATAAGATTCATGTGCCGCAATCATGTCCTATCAGTTTTTAAATAAAGGGTTATAATTTAACAAAAATATAAAGATTAAGAAACATTCTAATTGTCAATTGCGGATTATTTCTTGCAAAACACACTGATTTGTTGTTAAATCGGGAATTACCCTTGCCAAATTGGGAGTAAAATATCTGTCAATAAAAGTACTTTCAATTTTTATAAGGAATTTTAGATGTCTGTTTTTCAGATATTTAAAAAATGATAATTCTAAAACTTAAAAACCTTATAAAAAATGGCAAAAATAAAGCACAACAATTTTATTGATACAGTTGACACCGTTTTTTCAAATGCAAAAGAAAAAGGCATATTACACCTTTACGCTGAAGGTGAATATCTTAATGGACGAAGCGTACAAATTAACGGAAGCGAAATGCTCCATTTCGGAACTACAGGATACCTTGGACTGGAACAGGACAAAAGGCTAAAAGAGGCAGCAATAAGCGCCATTACTAATTATGGAACTCAGTTCCCGCTTTCTAAAACTTATCTTTCCCATCCCTTATATGCTGAACTGGAAAGCAAGGTTGAGCAGATGTACAATATACCGCCAATCATAACTAAGAACAGTACCCTGGGACATATGGCAATCATCCCAACCCTGATAAGAGATGAAGACGCAGTAATTATAGACCATCAGGCGCATTGGAGTGTGCAGAATGCTTGTCAGATTCTTAAGCTTAGAGGAATACCAGTGGAGATGATACGCCATAATAACCTTGAAATGCTTGAAGACAAAATTCGGATGTTAGGCGGAAAATCGGGGAAAATCTGGTACATGGCAGATGGTGTTTATTCTATGTACGGCGATTATGCACCGGTAAAGGATCTATTAAACCTTGCCCGAAAGTATCCGCAGCTTCACCTCTATTTTGATGATGTCCATGGAATGAGCTGGAAAGGAAAAAATGGGACAGGTTTTATATTTGACGCAATTGGAACGTTACAAGAAAATATTGTGGTTGTCAGCACGCTGAGCAAGACATTTGGTGCCAGCGGTGCAACATTTTTCTGCAGCGATCGTAAATTACACGAAAAAATTAAAACTTTTGGCGGTCCCCTCACCTTCTCTGCTCAGCTTGAACCGGCATCAGTTGCCGCCGCAATCGCATCGTGCGACATCCATCTCTCTGCGGAAATCTATAACCACCAAGCTGAACTTGCAAAAAAA